>JAPKCZ010000198.1 GCA_028822745.1 Kiritimatiellia bacterium
GATGCTCGTTCCTCGCTAGCGTAGAATCCCTGCTGGCAGACCTCGCAGAACGCATCGGCCGCAGCGAAGAGGCGGACGAATTGCAGAGGCGCGCCGACCGTTACGCCGAGAAGCTAAAAGGAATGTGGTGCGAAGATACCGGCCTATTCCTCAACAAGAACCTGGCCACTGGCGAGTATTGCTCGCGTCTTTCACCGACCCATTTCTATCCACTGATCGCACGTGTGGCTACGCAAGAACAGGCGGAGCGCATGATCAACGAGCATTTCTTCAACCCCGAAGAATTCTGGGGAGATTGGATTCTGCCGTCCATCGCTCGAAATGACCCTGCGTATCCGGATCAGGACTATTGGCGCGGACGCATCTGGGCACCGATGAACTTTCTGGTCTATCTGGGTCTGCGCAATTACGAGCTGCCCAAGGCGCGAAAGGCGATGGTTGAGAAGTCCGAAGCCTTGCTCCTCAAGGAGTGGCGGGAACATGGCCATGTCCACGAGAACTACTGCGCTGATACTGGCGAAGGATGCAACAGCAAGAAGAGCGATCGCTTCTACCATTGGGGAGGCTTGTTGGGATTGATTGCGATACTTGACAAGGATTCGAAACAATAGTGAAAACGGCCGAACGAGCGTTGCACAGCGACGCGGTAAACAGCGCGCGTGGGGTGCGATTCTATTTAGTGGAACAGAGAAATCCGGATCTCACCACGAAGCGCACGAAATGGGATTCCCGGCAGGGCTTGTCGGGAGGACTCGAAGGGGATGCCGGAGAACCCTGTCAGGATTGGGAATATTGCCTATGACATTAATCAGCAATTGCTCATTGGCTGCCGAATCGTGTGTCCTCTGTTGGGAGACACGCGATGCAAGGATTACTGCGCCGCAGCCAACCTCCATGCCCGACGGATAAACAGGACTTTTCGCCACGAAATCAGTACCTTGTGCCCCCTTCGTGCTCTTCGTGTTCTTCGTGGTGAAACCGGGTGTTCCTCTCGCCTTTCAACCAATTAAAATCGCACCCCGCGCGTGAACGCAGACGTTGGAGTCTTGACACCAGACGCCAAAGTGTGTAACACCTATACACACAGTGGAGGTGTACCATGAGAACAAATGTCGTGATCGATGATAAGCTAATGTCCAGAGCTTTACGTTCCAGCGGATGCCGCACGAAGCGTTCAGCCATCGAGTCCGGATTGCGCCTGTTGGTTCAGGTCAACAGCCAGAAGAAGCTCCGCGCCCTCAAGGGAAAAATCACATGGGAAGGTGATCTTGAGGAAATGAGAAGGGATTAAGATGGTCATTGTCGATACGTCGGCGTGGATCGAGTACTTGCGCGGTGGTTTGCCCCGTATCGTCAAGAAAGTGGATCTGTGCCTGGAGCAGGATCTCGTCGGGATTGGCGATCTGGTATATTGCGAAGTGATGCAGGGAATTAGGTCTCCCCGCGAAAGAGGGGAAGTGTCAACCCTCCTGCTCTCACTTCCCCAGTTTGACATGGTTGGTTTCAGCATGGCCGAGAAGTCCGCCGCCAACTACCGACTCCTCAGATCAAAAGGGGTGACCGTCAGGAAGACAATCGATGTACTCATCGGCACCTTTTGCGCCGAGAACGGACTACAGCTGATCCATCACGATTCAGACTTCGCCCTGATGGCGAAACACATCGGCCTAGACACAATCTGACCCGAATGGCTTAAGGCTCTGCCGCAAGACATCTTTGTCGCGAGCTTTGTCGGATTCTCTGTATTCGGCAGGTACTGAGACGACAAAGTTTGGGAGAAGCGCTTAAACTAGAGCCATTCCAATCTGCCCCCTACGGGATCAGCTTATCGACAGGGACAGAATCTCTCTCCGGTGCCAGCACAAGGCGCATGCCGACGATGCCGTAGAAGTTGACGTCCGGCGGAATGCTGTAGCGGCTGGCCGAGCGCAGGAAGGCATGTGCATTGTCGTCCTCCAGGTAGAAACACCCGCCGCGCACGATCTTTTCCCGGCCCTTCGCTGAGCCCTCTCCGTAAGGCCCATACCAGTCGAGGCACCATTCATACACGTTGCCATGCATGTCGTACAAGCCCCACGCGTTGGGCAGGCGATGATCGCCGCACTTACTGGTACGCGTCTGCCACCAGTCGTTGCCGCCATAGAACGCAAACTTCTTCAAGCTCTTGATGTTTGTAGGATCACTATCAGCATTGTAAGGACCCTTGGTCCCTGCACGACAGGCGTATTCCCATTCCGCCTCGCTAGGCAAGCGGTAGACATAGCCCTCTGGCAGGCGTCCAGCCTTGCGCTCGGTCTCCGTGATCTTTCGGCAGAACTCACGCGACCGTTCCCAGCTAATGCATTCCATGGGATACTCAAGCTGCACCTCACCGCCCAGCGCTGAGTCGTGGAACATGATGCCATGCGGCCGTGGCCGAAAGTGATAGGCTGCGCCGTCTGCGACGGGGCCGCGCTTGTACTGCCAGGCCTCGTAGTCGTAGTCCTGGGGCATCATCAGCTTGTAAAATTGACCTTGGGTGACTTCGTAGATGCCCATGTAGAACGGCTTCGAGATCTTGACCTTGTGCTGGACCTCATCATCGCGACGATGCATTTCGTTGGTCGGGCTGCCCATCATGAATTCGCCAGCCGGTATCCGCTTCATCTCCAGCGCAATGCCCGGCACAGTCCAGTCTTTGGCCGTGAGCGTCTTCATTACCGCCGCGTCGTCCGCACGCGCGGTGCTGCACGCGAGAAGCGCCATCATTGCAATTGTCGTTTTGTATGTTTTCATGGTTTCTCCTTCAGCACTGGGCCGCGCATCGTTTCGAGCCAATTTCGGGTCAGGGGCATGTCCGCGATCCCGCCGTCCACCTCGGCCCTCACCCGCCAATCCCAGTCAACGCTGGTGCGCCATGCCGTGTCATCGCCTGACACAGCTTTCGCCAGTGCCTCCAGGAAGTTGGTGTCCTCGCGCATCTCGCCGCCGCCGACAATGGCCTTGGCATGGCCGCCAATGTAGTGGTTGTAGGCCGTATTGTAGTAACCGCGATATCCCTGGTTGTTGAAACTGTATAGCCAGCCCCGCTCGGGGCCGTATGCCTTCCACGCGACCTTCTCCGCTTCTACGACTGCCCCCTTTGACTCGCCAACCTTCCGTGCATGATCTGCCGTCCCCTTGCCCACAACCATATCGCGCTTGCCGCGTAGTTCCTGCTCAACATTGCGGAAGCCCTGCTCGGCCTTCTTCTGCTCACGATAGATTGGTGCCGATGTTCTCAGATCCGCGCGCAAGTCCTCCTGCCGATTGCGAGACGCCTCCTCGCTCTCTGCCCTCTTGGCTTGGGCCACCGCATATCGCTCATTGCGGTTGCGTTGCTGATCGAACGTCCTGCGCAGTTGGCCATCCAGCTCTCTTACGGTGTTGTTCAGTTCGTCGTAATTCCGTGCGACCTCGCTGTTTTTGCGGACACCTTCGCGAACCCATTTCTCCCGCTCGTGGATTGGCCTGTTCGCTTCATTGCGTGCCCGCTCTAAGCCCGTGTACGTTGAGTCACCCCTCACACACTCCTGCCATAGGTCATTCCGCTCGTGGCGAAGGGCGTCTTCTTTCCTTGCAGCCTTGTCGCGTTCCACCTTGGCGAGCTCGCCATTATGTCGGCGCTTGCGCGCATCATCCGCCCTGGCCGCCAGCTCGGCAGCATCCGTACGGGCATCAAACTCAGTTCGCAACGCCTTTTCACGTTCGCGGCGATCGGCCTCATGCTTGTCGCGCTTCACGTATAGTTCCTGCAACGCAGCATCTCCCTCGATCATGTCCTTCTCCAACTTCTGCACCTCGGATCTCATGTCGTTGGCCTGTTTCCGCTGTGCGTCGATCTCGGCGAGCGTCTCAATAGACTGCGGCTGTTTGTCGAATTCCTTCCTCAGCTCCTGCTCTACGGATCGACGCGTCGTCTCTGCTTCGTCCCGCTGTTTCTTGAGTGCAACGAGGGGCTCATCGGACGCAAATGCCTTGCGCTCAAGCGCATTGATCTTGTTGCGCAGCGCATCATTCTTCGCGCGCGCATCGTTGATCTCGCCCTGCAGCTTCGCGTTTGCCGGAAGCTGATCAAACGCTTTAGTCAACTCGCTCTTCTTGCCTGCAACGGCCTTCTCTGCCGCTGCCAGGTCGGCCACGGCCTTCACGTATTCGGGACTGCGCTCCATGATCTCCTGCTGCCGCCCCTTGGACCTCGCCTCCATGGCGACGTAGGGTGCGAGCAGTTCTTTCGACAGTGCGCCCGCCTTGGCGTTCAAGGCCTTCAGATTGCCGTACTTCTTTGCCAACGCAGCAATGTAATCCGGCGTCGGGCGCACTGGCGCGTCGAGCGTCGGTTCAGGCAGTGCGCTGTAGTCCTCATGCACGGTGTGATAGATAAGCACGTGATCCAGAATGCCCTTGAAGCCACTTTTGCCGTCGCGCGCAGCGGCGATGGTGTTGCGTTTCACGCCCCCGCCCGGGAACACGTCGCACGCTCTGACCTTTGTTGATTTCTCGCCTGCCTTGCGGCCGTCCACCCACAACACAGCTTTCTTGCCGTCGAGCTCAACGCGCAAGTTGTGCCACTCCCCTGCGGCGAGCGCCTGCTTGCCTGCCAGCTTCAGCGCATTCTTTCCACCCACCGTGGCTGTCAACGTGGGCGTGCCGTTTCGCGCAATGCTCAAGACAAGGCAGTCGTCCTCCGAACAGCCGAAATCAAAGACTGCGTATCCACCCTTGGCCTCCGGCTTGAACGTGATATCAACAGTGATCTCACCAAGGTCAACGGCGCGTGGGCATAGCTCGGCGTACTGCGTCTTGCCATCAAACCGGAACCCCTGATGTTCGCCGTCAGTCACGAACTCCGGCTTACCATAGAGATAGCCGTTGAGCACAGGCGTCAGGTCTGCGGCATACCCCTTGTCCGCGCTGAAGGCGAATCGGTACCCGTCTTCGAGTATCGCGTTATCGTCCCGGTTCATCGCGTAGTTGGCCCACAGGCCGAAGGCATGAACGTCCTTTGCGCCCGGTCGTTTTGGCATGACCGTGGC
>JAPKCZ010000199.1 GCA_028822745.1 Kiritimatiellia bacterium
GTTTCGCGAATGACTTTATCAAGCGAGGCTCGGTAGCCAAGCAACAGCGCGTGCATTAGGCCGACTTCACGCGGGAAATTTGAAACGCCCGCCGCCAGGAGCGAAGCGGATTTGGAGCGCATCCGAAAGCACCAGTCCCGCCAAGGTGACCCAAGCTTTTCACCCAGAACAACGGTACCGCCTGACCCCGTCGCAATGCGAAACCGAGTGCCGTGACGCTTTTTGTAAGTACGCGCACGTAACTTCGCGTCAAGAATGGACACACGCTGTCCATAGATAGGCGGTCTCCCATCGACACGATTAAACCACAGCACATCAACGCGCTCGGCCGTCGCCGTCCATGCTTCGCCAACACAGCGAATGGAATCGACCGCAATGTCAAAGCGCCATTGCTCAACAGCAGCATCAGCATCGCTGTAGCGTTGAGGATCGCTTGCCACAATGCCGATGATCTCGACCTTGCGCTCTAGATACCCCTCCATGTCGGGATCATGTTGGGCCGTTGCCCAGAGCGACGCATGCAGACCCGTGAGGAGGCCCAGTGCCAAGGCGACCGATAATGAC
This sequence comes from Kiritimatiellia bacterium, assembly GCA_028822745.1. GTDB lineage: Bacteria > Verrucomicrobiota > Kiritimatiellia > UBA8416 > JAIOPI01 > JAPKCZ01. Next base: position 565 of record JAPKCZ010000199.1, read on the forward strand.
CCGGTCAGACGACAGACGACTGTGTTGGCCGCCCTGATGCAGCACGCCAAGCAGACACACCACAGTACGGCAGAGGACGCCAGAAGGAGAAAAGCGTGACGTTCTGTCACCGGCCAAAGAAGACCCGTCAGCGTACCAAGCAGCATAACGAGCACAATGCCCACAAGCGGACGCCGAAGCACACGAAGATCATCCACGGGCCTTAACGATTCAAGGTCATCACTCACATCCCCCCCCCGGACTACATGACTATCAGTTTGGCAGGCTAGCCTGAATTATTCACGAACCCATCGACAGTAGTCACAACACCATGAACACCAGAGTTTAAACCACGGATTACACGGATGGCACGGATTTTTGGAATTGTTCTGCTTCTATCCGTGGAATCAGTGGAATCCGTGGTCTTCTTTGTTTCGCAAAAAGTAGATGAAAAGATCAGGCTAGAGCCCTTTCAAGCAGGCTTCCAGCGCACGCTCGTCTTTTCGCGTCAGATCCTGCGAAATGACAGAAAGACTGGTACGGCTACGTCGCAAGGTCTTTTGCGCCAGGCGAAGCACATCGTCAGCCGTTACGGCCGACACTTTGGCGATCACTTCTTCAGGCGCGATGATGCGACCGCGTGTTGCGATATTTTCGCCGACCCACATCATCTGATGCAGCGTGCTTTCAAGGCCAAGTTGAAGCTGTCCGATGACATAGTCCTTCGCACGTTTCAGCTCGGCAGCACCCACAGGTCGTTCCTTCATTCGCGCCAGCTCTCGAACAATGAGATCGAGAGCCTTTTCGCGGCGGGAACGGTCCAAGCCCGCGCTGATAACAAGCGCGCCACTTTCTTTGAACAGTTGCACGCTCGAATGCACGGAATAGGCCAGACCATGCTTCTCGCGTACGATCTGGAACAGACGCGAACTCATGTTTTCACCAAGCACTGCACTCAACACACGCAGCACATGACGGTCCTCATTGTCGTATCCGAACAAGCGAATCCCCATAGCGAGTTGTGTCTGTTCAATATCACGAATAGCGAAACCACCGCGTGTCTGTCCGAGCGCAGGCACGGCCTTTTTCGCACGCAAGGCTGGTGTGGTGTTGGAAATTTTTGGCAGCATCTGCTCGACCAGATCCACACAGCGCTCGTGTTCTACTTGACCCGAAAAGGCCACCACCGTGTTGCGTGAGACGTAATTTTCACGCAGGAAGCGCCGCAGAACCGTGCGATTCATTTTAGCCAGTGTTTCTGGCGTGCCGATGATGGATCGCCCCAATGGATGATCTTTCCACAGTTGGCTGCTGAGCATTTCATGCAACACGTGGCGTGGCTGATCCTGATACATCAGAATCTCCTCGAGAATCACATGACGTTCCTTCTCAATTTCAGCCTTATCGAGAACGGAGTTCTGAAACATGTCGGTCAACACATCCAAGGCGGGCGCCAGTTGTTTGTGCCCAACGCGTGCGTAGTAGCATGTGTTCTCTTCGGAGGTGAAGGCGTTCAAATAACCACCACGTCCTTCGATCGCCATCGAAATGTCCCGTGCCGAGCGCCGCTTCGTGCCCTTGAACATCAGATGTTCGATAAAGTGGCTAATCCCGTTAATGGCATCCGGCTCGAAGCGCGAACCGACACCGACCCAGAGCCCCATGGCGACACTCTGTACATGCGGCAACCGCGACGTTGCTACGCGCACGCCGTTTGAAGCCTTGGTTACGTTAACGTCCATCATGTCACTGTGATTCATGCTTACCATTCGTTCCTATTTCGTCTCACAGCGCTGCAGCAACGCCGGCGGCGCGCATCAATTCGGGCAATGTGACGTGATTTTCGTATAAAGCTTTGCCAACAATGGCACCTTCAAGATTGCTATGTCCCAGCGCCGCGAGTTGATCGATATCGGCGATGGCACTAACCCCACCGGAGGCAACAATGTTACACGACACCGCTTCGCAAAGTTCCGAGGTGGACTCAATACTGGCACCCGAAAGCATACCATCGCGCGACGTATCGGTATAAATGATCGTGCTGACACCCATGGTTTCCAGTTTTTTGGCGAGATCCACGGCGCGTGTATCGGTCGTTTCAACCCAACCCTTGACCTGAACCAGGCCATCGCGAGCATCAATGCCAACAACCACAGCATCGCCAAAGCGCTTGAACCATTCCGCAACGGTATCCGGGTTGGTTAACGCGCGCGTTCCCACAATGGCGCGGCGTACACCCAAATCAAGCAGACATTCGATATGCGAGGCGTCGCGCAGACCGCCGCCGACCTGAACAGGGATATCAACGGCGTTGACGATATTTCTTACCGCACTGGTATGCACAGGAGCGCCTTGAAAAGCGCCGTCTAAATCAACCACATGCAACCACGTCGCGCCTTCATCCACGAAGCGCCGAGCCATTTCAGCCGGATCGTCGGCATAGACTTTGACGTCCTCAGCAATACCTCGGCGCAGCCGCACGCATTTGCCATCTTTCAAATCAATTGCGGGAAAAATAATCATCGTGTCCAAACTCCTGGTTAAATAGCGCCTTTGCTCGACGGAATACCCTTGTCGCGGGCGTCGCGTTCACTCGCCATACGCAATGCACGTGCAAGCGCTTTAAATACGGATTCATAAGCGTGATGCGCTTCAACACCTTTGAGCTGGTCGATGTGCAGATTCATGCGTGCTTGCACGGTCAACGACTGAAAGAAGTCATCAAAGAGGCCAAGCTCAAGCTCCATTAGCTTCTTTTTCCGACAGACCATACTCTTCACCAGATAAGGTCGACCGCCCAAATCAATGGCCACACGGCTCAACGCTTCATCCATGGTGATATAACTCGACCCGTAACGCACAATACCTTTGCGGTCGCCGAGGGCCTTATTCAATGCGTCGCCCAGGGTTAGGCCAAGGTCTTCTACGGTGTGGTGATAATCGACCGCTAAATCACCGGTCGCTATAATCGTCATGTCGATGAGGGAATGCCGGGACAGGATTTCGAGCATGTGATCAAGAAAGGCAATGCCGGTCGAGATGGACGACTTGCCGGTCCCATCCAAATTCACTTTCACACTGATATCCGTTTCGCGCGTCGTGCGCTTGACGTTTGCCGTTCTTGGCTTCATGCGGTTTTCTCCAGAGCGAGGTTAACTCGATTGTATATCCTTAAGCGCACGCAACAGTGCGTCAATTTCGTCATCTGTTCCAACGGAAATCCGCAAATAGTCGCAGACCCGTTCATCGGTAAAGTGTCGAACCAATATATTCCGTTCACGCAGCGCCGCGAATAGTGCGTCTGCGCGTCTATGCGTCGGGCGCACAAACAGAAAATTGGTCTGCGATGGCACCACATCAAAATCCAACGCTTGCAATGCCTCCTGCAAACGCGCGCGCGTGGCTTTCACGCGCGAGACGGTCGCCACGAGGTAATCCTGATCCGCCAAGGCGGCTGAGGCCATTGCCTGTGTCAACGCGTTCACATTGTAGGAGTCCTTGATTTTCATCAGCGCTGAAATCAGGGCGGGATGACCAAGGGCGTAGCCCAACCGAATTCCGGCGAGCGCGTACGACTTGGACAAGGTACGCACGACCAATACATTCGGCAACTCTAAAGCCAGTGCGAGACAGTGATCATCGGCAAACTCAGCATAGGCCTCATCGACAATGACCACGCCCTCAAAGGCCTCGCAAAATGCGCGCACACGCGCGGAATCAATGCTTAACCCAGAGGGGGCATTGGGGTTCGCCAGCATGAAAAGCCCACAGCCGTCCACAACAGGCTCGCGCCACTCGAATGCATCGCCAAGTGGCGTCACCACAACGGGCACATCGCGAATATCGCTCAGAATGGGATAAAGTGAATAGGACGGATCAAAGAAACCGATTTTTTGATCATCCTCGACGAATGCACGTGTGCAAAGCGCGAGAATTTCATCGGACCCATTGCCGACGATCACATTCTCGGCGTGACAGCCATAGAGACCCGCGAGTTGATCACAAAGAGGCGCGCTGACCGGGTCAGGATATTGACGCAACTTATCGAGGTCAAAATCGTGACAGACGTCCGCCACACCCGGCGCCGGCGGGTACGGATTCTCGTTCGTGTTCAGCTTGATGATGTCGGCAGAGGCGGGCTGCTCACCCGGCACATAGCCGGACATGCGCTGCACCGAGGCCTTAATACGTCGTTCGGGAGGGCTGCTCACTTGCTCATGCATCCTTATCAAATCGAATGGCAGCCGAGCGCCCATGGGCGTGTAGCCCTTCCGTGGCAGCGAAGGCTTCAATGGTGGGCAACTGCAGGGCAAGGTCCTTGCGCGTCATATCGATCACCGAGCTACGACGTCGAAAATCATCGACCGAAAGTCCAGAGAATCGCGCCGCCGCACCGCCGGTCGGCAACACATGGCTGGGACCCGCCGCGTAATCGCCGGCGGGTTCCGGTGACCTCGGCCCGAGGAAGATGGCCCCCGCAGCGCGAACCTTCGGAAGCCAGCGCCTCGG
>JAPKCZ010000200.1 GCA_028822745.1 Kiritimatiellia bacterium
GGTATTTGCAAGTTCCTGAAGGACAACATTCTTGCGCCGGGCGTAGAAGTGAGCCCCGACCAGTCACTTGCCAACCTTGGGGTCGATTCCTTTTCCCTGATGGAGGTCGTGCTGTTTATTGAACGGCGCTTTGGATTGGTATTTCCGTTGGAAGAACTGACTCCTGAAGTCATTGAGACCGTTGCATCCTTGAGCCACAAATGTAGTAAATTAATTAATTTCCCTTCCTGAGAGATTCATGGGCTTTCCAGAAGAACTCGTTCTTAACGGCTCCGACACCTTCCTTGTGGGCTTGGACGCTATCTATCGAAAGAAGTCCAAACAGTCCAACTGCTGCACCCTCGCCGTAGAACTAAGCGACGCGCTGACGCAGGCGGACCTTGCATCTACCCTTGAAAGCAGTGCGTTCTTCCAGTGGGCAAGGTCGCTGCGCTTGAGAGGACACGGTCCTTTCAGGCTGATGACCTGGAAGTCCATTCGCACGCCCGCGAAATGCACGATCTCGCTGACGCAGGCAGACTCCATATTTGCTATCGACCGCCGTGCCATTCCTAGTCACCTCGACCCGTCTAAGCAATGCCCCATCAGCTTCACCCTCGTCGAACTCCCGCACGCGCACGCCCTTCTCTTCACCTGGCATCACGGGCTGATGGATGCACATGGCGCCGAAACGTTCCTGAGAACACTCGACGCCCCCATCACCGATGACCCACTCGTCGGCACAAACGCCAAAGGCCTTTCGAAAGACTGGAAGGATCATCTCACCATCCGGGAGTTTCTTTCCGAGGTATCGGCCCTTCCCTTTTGCTCCCCCGTGCAGAAAGACCGCGTACACGGAAAGACGCAATATACCGTTGTACGGTTGAGCGAAGAGGAAACTCGCCTCAGCGATGCGCGTGCCGTGCAGGCCGGCGCCGGTGCAAACCCAAGCCTGTTCTGCCTGGCCATATGCGGCCAGTTCATCAGGGATCTACTTGCACGCAAGGACATGCCATCCGGGGATATGCTCGTCCCGGTGCCGTTGGATCTTCGACGGCGCGGATCGCCATATCCGGTCATCTCAAACCAATTATCCTTTCTCTTTTACCGATTAAAGGCGCAACACGCGGAGTCCGTTGATGCCACGGCCAAGGATCTGGCCGGTCAACTGATGAACATGCTGCGAATGCAATTTCCAAAACGCTATGCAGGCATGATGGAAATGCTGCGATGGGTTCCACGGTCGATTTACCCCCACGTCATCGCCAGTACCACAAAAGGCCATATCGCCAGCTTCATCTATTCCGATACAGGCACGAGCCTGGACCAACTCGACACCGTGCTGGGCCGAACAGTAACACATGCCGTCCACTACCCGCCCAACCTGCATCCACCGGGCGTCACCTTCGTCTTCAGCAAGATTCATGGGGCTCTGCAAGTCACGATTGGCTACAGAGAAGACTATTTCTCGACCGAAGAGCTGAAGCAAGCGACGGACGAAATGCGAAAACGGCTTACCACGCCCGGCCAGCCAGCAGATTGCAAACACGCGTGACCACGAACTCCATACAGCAAACGGACATACTCGTCATTGGGGCGGGAATGGCCGGAGTCAGTGCGGCCATAGCGGCATCTCAGGAGGGTGCAAAAACCCTGCTGGTGGATTGCAGCGCTGTTCCTGGAGGTCTGGCGACGGCCGCCATGGTCGGAACGTTCTGCGGCCTCTTCGCAAGACATCAGACGCAAACGCAATGGGCCTTTAAGGGACAGGCAAGAGCCTTGGCAGAAAAGGCCGCCAGCGTATCGGGCAGCGAAACCGCAAGCTGGAAAAACGGTCTTCGTTTTCTGCCATACGATCCGCAGGCGCTAAGCAATCTCTTGAAGCAAGAAATCTGCGAAAACCACATTCACTACCTACCCCGGGCCCAAGTTAAGGGCATCTGCATGGCGGCCGGCGGCGTGAGCGAGGTTCATGCTCAAATCGATGGCGCCACGAGCACCATTCGCCCCGCCTGCGTCATCGACGCTTCTGGCCATGCATTGAGCCATGAACTGGCGGGCCTGCCAACGATGCCCGCCATCGCTCATCAGGCCGCAGCGCTTGCCTTTTCCCTGGAGGGCTTGCCCACGGACATGGACACGCTCCCGCTTCAGATCATGACGGGCATCCACCGCGGCGTCCAAGCCGGAAAACTTTCGGCCGAAGCACGCCGAATAACGATCACTCCTGGGTCCCTCAACAAGGGTGCAGGACTCTTCAAATTTGGCATCCCGCCTCCCTCACCCGCAACAGACCTCGGCTCGCTGAAAGCCGTCACCGAAAGGGTCATCGACGACGTGCTCATCTATTTGCGACGGGAAGAGCCGTTGCTGCGAAGCATCGCGTTGCGCGAGACGGCGCCTGAAATTGGCATCCGCACAGGATCGCGGCCTGTGGGACAAGTTCTATTGACCGACCACGCTGTGCGGAATGGGCTGAAGCCCGAAGACGGAATCGCCGCGGGGGTCTGGCCGATAGAATTTTGGGACACGGCCGAACGCCCCGACATGGAGTATTTCGAGGAGGAAGACTACTACCTGATTCCCGCAGGAAGTCTGGTCAGCGCTTGCGCGAACAACCTCTTTTTTGCGGGTCGCAATCTATACGCCGAAGATCGCGCCCATGCCTCTGCCCGGGTGATCGGAACGTGCATGCAAATGGGCCTGGCCAGTGGCATACTGGCTGCCAGCCAACTTCACGGGACTGACATGCCATCTGCCATCGCGACGATCCGAGAACGGCAGCTACTGTAGACGCTCATGACCGACAATATCTTTGAAACCCTCAAGCATGCATCGCGCGCGCACCGCGACCGGATCGCGGTCTACGAACGGGATCGCACAACAAGCTTCGCCGAGCTTTTCGACGACGCCGATGCCCTCAAAACGGACCTAGCCCTCAGGGCCGTGGGCCCCGGCAAAGTCATGGGCGTGCGTGCGCGCAATGGGGCCGGATTCATCAAGGCCATGCTGGCAGTGATGGGCACCGGAGCCGCGGCACTGCCGGTCTCGCACCAACTAAAACCGGCCGAGGTCGAGACCATCTCACGAGACGCGCGCCTGCACGCCATACTGGATGCAGACCCGGCCGAGAATGAACAATGCCCTGTCCTCAAGGCCGGCTCGGACGCCTTTGGGTTCCGATCCATCGGGGTGGGTACAGACGAGCAGAAGCCCGGCTTCGACATTTCGCCTGCGTTTATTAGGTTTACGTCCGGGACCACGGGAAAGTCGAAAGGCGTTGCGCTTTCGCATGCAAGCCTCATCGCGCGCCTCGACGCGGCCGACGCGGCCCTCATGCTCAAGGATGAAGACCGTATTCTATGGGTCCTGCCAATGGCCTACCATTTTTTGGTGACCATCCTCCTGTATCTGAAGCGCGGAATTCCTATTATCGTCTGTCCGGATATGCTCGCTCAGTCCCTTTTGGAGATGGGCAATGCTCATCAGGCCACCGTCCTGTACGCATCGCCCATGCACATCCGGCTGCTGGCCGCAGACAAGACCGATACGAACTTCCGTTCACTTCGCTGGGCTATTTCAACATCTGCCGCAACGCCCCCCCCCGTCATGCAGGCCTTTGAAACACGCTACGGCGTTCCCGTCACACAGGTGTATGGCATAATCGAAGCCGGACTGCCCTTGGTCAATACGGACCTGTCCGCGAAAGGCCTTGCGGATGTGGCCGGACGGACGGCACCTCAGTTCGAAAGTGCCATCCTCGACGCAGAGGGTGCGGAATTGCCCCAGGGAGAAATAGGCCACCTGGCCATTCGCGGTCGCGGAATGTTCGATGCCTACCTTGATCCTTACATGCGGTGCGAGGCCGTCATGGTCAAGGGATGGTTCCTAACCGGCGATCTGGCGCAGGTGGGCGAAGACGGCTACACACGTATAAAAGGTCGGGAGAAAAGCGTCATCAACGTCTCGGGCAACAAGGCCTTTCCCGAAGAGGTCGAAGCAGTGCTTCTGCAGCATCCGTCCGTCACGGCCTGCCGAGTCTTCGGCCGACCACATCCGCTTACGGGAGAAGTGGTTTGCGCCGAAATTGTGCCAGGCGGAGTAGACGCCCCGGACACGGAAGCCCTGCTGAAATTTTGCCGGGAGCGGCTGTCCACGTTCAAGATCCCGCAATACGTCACACGCGTTGACCAGATTCAGCAGACGGATAGCGGCAAGACCGCACGGGCCTAAAGCGACCGCCACGCGACTAACCCCTTTTCGATCGACATTTCGGTTCGACGAACGAACGGTCAATGGCTTTCGCGTCCGAGAGAATGGTCGTGTTACCGACTACAAGCCTTCAAATGTCGATTACGGCCAGAGCATAGCTGGCCAAAAGTGAGTATCTTTCGACAATGAGCCAACAAGACGGCTACTGACTATTGTCGTACATACGCCAATGCCTGATTTACGACGTTACGGTCTCGCCGCCCGACTCTAAAGCGCAAAGCACTACCATGCACTGCTTTACGCAGCTTGCTTTTCAAGCAGAGAACTCATAAGATTGACAACTAGAGAATCCCGTGTCTGCGGAAACCAGTTCACATCTCACAGATTCAGTAACCCGAAGGAGGTCTCAAGATGAATAGCAACATATGGAAATGCGTATTTTCTCTTTGCGCAGTGACAGTGCTTGCAGCAAGTGGCCAGAGCGACGAAAAATCACCGGCTCTGGGAGCGGATGACTATTATACTGCCCACACTATTTGGTATGAACAACCGACTAAGCTGTATTCTCTGAACTACAAGAAGGGCTCGAAAATCCCTGCCGGATCGGTGGTGTCAAAAATACGCATGACCCCGGGGCGTTCCCCAAAGATCATGTTCACAGTCGATGAATATGAGATTGAGTTCACGGTACTCTTTCAAGGCAAATACCACCCCAACATGAGTGCCAACGAATTCAAAGATCGCATGCTCACAAAGATCCCGCTCGAAGATCGCACCAAAGGTATGAGCGAATTAGATAAGGAAGGCATCGAAAAGGGAGTGATCTTTTCGGGCATGTCCAAAGA
>JAPKCZ010000201.1 GCA_028822745.1 Kiritimatiellia bacterium
ACAAAAAGCCGCCGGCGTCACATGGGCCAAGTCACTCGCCGAGGCAAAAAAGACAGCCGCAAAGAAGGACTTCCCCATCGCCATTTGGTGGTCAGACGGTTCAGGGACTGATACTCCGGTTACCCCCAAGGGCAGGTTTGGCGATCTGGAGAAAGAATTTATATGGGTGCGCCTCGACAAAACAGAGGATGCCGCGACGTTAACAGCAATCGGTGTCGACGCTTACTTTGCAATGGGCAATCCCACTGACAGCTCGAAAACGATGCATAGAACGAGCGGCTACGTTTTCATGAATGCCAAGGGTGATATCTACGCTCGCCTTCCTGGCAATAAGGCGAAATGGAGCCCCGACTGGTTCGACTCCATGCTTATCTCCCTCTGTCGCCGACACTACGGCCCCGAGAAGTTTTATGTGGACAAGTCAGTCGATATCAGTGGCGCTTCAGACCCCTCAGCGTTCGGCCGCCCAAAAAAGATGTCCGCCAAGGTCAAGACCCGAAAAACGCCGACCGAGCTGCATACCTGGAAGAGCTGTGATATCTGCAAAGGATTCCTTGATAAAGCCATGCCCTATATTGAATCGCAATACCCTGGCAACTGGTACGGCGGAATGCTGGGGGCCTGGCCCGCCAACGCAGCGCTGACGATGTACGGCAAAGATGCGCTGGTGAAGAAAAAGTACCTGAAAAGCGCTCAAGACTATTATAAGAATGCACCTACAGTCTTTGCTGGCTACTTGAACTGGTTTCGCGCCGGAAACGCGATGTCTGTCACCGAATATGCGTTGCAACACGGACTCACTCCTGACTTCGAGAAAATCCTGGTTGATACGCAGCAATACGCCTCCGAATATATAGATGAGAGCATGGCCTGGTTTCACCACCCACGCAGGGGCGGAAGAAATTATTCCTCTAAACAGGGCCTTATCGCCAGTCTGTTTCATGCGAGTTTTGTTGAAATGGAATTCATGGGCCTGGAGGCCGAACCCGGCCTGTCACTCGCGCGTAGCTCTCAAGGGCGATACGCGTACGGATCTAGTGACCAACCTGGAAAAACCGGACTGCTGGTGGCAGCACTTTACGCCAGCGGCTGGCCTGATGACCCGTTCACTAGCTTCCAGAGGGATCCCATGCTGAATGGGCCTGAAAAAGATCGCGGTGTGCTAAGTTATCCGAGAGCTAATTTCCCAGGATATGCGCATGGCTATGCCCCCTGGGCTTGGATGGGCTGCGCTGTGGGTCTGCACCGCATGGGACCCGCGGAGTACGCCGAGTGGGCGGATCTATGGGTCCATCCGCTGATCACGCTACAACTCGAAGACGGGAGCATCCCTAAACTACCAAACGATACTTTCCCGCAGGGCCCACATGCGGTCGGGGATGACCCGATGCCTTATATCAACTTGACGAAAAAGAGTGATAAGGGCATATACGAATGTACCGCCGTCGTCGCCGCAATCGTGCTGATGACCGAGCCCGGTGCTTACTGGGGACTGCCAATCAAGCCCAGTGGATCGCTCCCGAACAAAAAAGCCTTTGATGCGGGCAAGCGAGCCCTTACTTCTCGCGACTACCCCACGGCCTATGCAAACTTCGCTATTGTTCTCCCGCCTGGGGATCATCTCGAACTGGTTCCCCAGGCGCGCATCCATATGCGCGAACTACAAATAAAGTTAAGCCCAGATCGCGCAGAGCGACGAAAACGCGCACGAAAGATCGCGTCTTTCTCCGCAGAAAAACGCGCCAAGGGCGAAATCGCCATATACGCCAAAGCCGCCAAAAGGACTTCCGCACACCGGGCCAGGAGCAACACACCGGCCATGCCGATACGAACGGTAAAAGCAAAATACGCCAAGTCATTCGATGCCAAACTACTCGCCAAGATCGCTGCCCTTGCAGGTGAAGGGAAACTTCCGACCCGCACCCTCATGCTTAGCATAAGCACCGGGCCCATCCTGATTCGGGGCGCCGACCCGAAGGCACTTACAGTGAAACTCCGCAGCGGGGGCGTCGAAAGGGATCAGGGGTTCCGATCTCTCAAAGATACGGATCGCGCCATGATCGCCATGGCCGTAGCCGAGCTGGAGCCAACAAATCAGGGCCTGGCAGCCGTTGCCGCCTTCATGCTGGAATGCGCCGGTCGACCCGACATCGCTAAAGCCTTCTTTAAACGCGCAGGAGCGGCCAATGCCAAGAAAGTAAATGACGTCTTTGAACCACTTCCCGCGAAAGAATAAGACCGTAATCTCAACGTGGCTTAGCCATAGCACGTCGTTTCCTGTCAGCCAGTTCCGCTGGGTTTTCGCGCAGAGTCATAGCTTATGCTCTGACTGTGGTGACCGTTAAGCTTGGCCGGTGGAGCCCCAAGCTCTCGTGCTTTGCGAAAGCGGTGTCGACAGGCTCGTTTCCCTCACCCTCTGCCGCCGCACTCCAAATTTAACTCTGTTTCAACGGGTTTTGGGGTGCGCGCGTTGCCCAAATCGGCTAAGCCGAATGAGCCGGCTCAATCCCGAAGGCCGCACAGGGCGAAGCAATAGGAGCCCGAGCCTACGTCGAAGGTCACGAACGCATCACACTCGACAGCCGCGGTGATGCCGGCAGCGCCTTCCACGTAGGCGCCATCGCGCCACACGACGCGGCTGCCCTCACTCACGTCAACCTTCCTACGGCCACACCTTGGCACGCTCACCTGTGCCGTGCTGTTGGGCGGAATCTCCACGTCGAGTTCGATTCCCGTGTCGGTCTTCCGCCACGCAGACGTCACCATGCCATGTGCGCTGCGAACGGAGCCCTTGGCCCAACCCAGCGCTTCCGGCACGAACGGGGCGATACGGATGTGGCCTGTGCCACCGTGCGAGCATGCCTGTTCGTAATATTTTGGGCCTTGGATGCCGGCCAGGTCGTTGTAGAAGAATTGGTCTATTGTCGCCCACATGATCATGCTGTCAGCGCTTCCAGCGTTGCTGTGGCGGCACCAGCTTTCCCAGATCGTTGTGGCGCCATGATCGACCATGTAGCCCCAGCCGGGATAGGTCGTGTTAGTGACGATCTTCCACATGGTCTCACCGTGGCCCAATGCGGTCAGGCAATCCATAAGGCAGGTGGTGCCGGTGTTGCCGGTGTGATGATGATTGTGATGGTCGTCAGTGATGTTCTTGATAAGGCCGTCGACAACGCTCTGTTGCTGCTGCTCGGGCACCATGCCGAGGGCCAGCGGGAAGGCCTGACTGGTCTGCGAACCTTCGTCGTAGATCCCCCTGTCGCCATCCAACCACTTCGCATTGAACGCGTCCTGGATTTTGTCCGCCAACTCAGCGTACTGAGCGGCATCCTCGGGTTTGCCAAGGTCCTGGGCGGCTTGCGAAACCGCCAGGGCGCCGCGGTAGAAGTAGCCCGACCAGACGAGTGCCCGTGGCGTCTCAGACGATACAAATTCCTCTTCGCCCGGATGTGCTCCCGGCAGCATGTGATCGCCCCAGAAACCCTTCACGATAAGAAGGTCTTCCGAAACGGACAAGAGGTGGTCAACGGTCCGCTTGATGCCGTCGTAGTGCTCTTCCAGCAAGCGTATGTCATCGTAGGTCCGGTAGAGGAACCAGACGAGCTGAGGGTAGTTGCCGCCCCAGGCAGGATCCCACCAGTCGGTCCACTTGTAGTCAGGACACAAGACCGGTACGGACCCGTCGTCGCGTTGGCAATCGGCAATGTCGCGCAACCATTTCGTCCAGAAGCGGGGCATGTACTTGCGCGGATAGAGCGTTCCTGTGATGGATGCCGGATCAGTCCAGGCCCAGTGTTCGCGGTACAGGCAATCCAGTGGCATCCCATACAGGCCGTTTGTCAGCGTCCATGTGACGTTCTGGTGGATCTTGTTGAGCAGGTCGTTGCCACACTCGAAGTCGCCGGCCATGTCCTCATCCGTATGCACAACGCACCCATCCACGTCATCGATGGTCAGTTCACCTGCCAGCCCCTCGACCTGCACGTAGGCTACGGGGTGGTATGTGAAGCGCGGCTCATAGAGCTCAGTTTCGTCGTCTCCCCTGGGGATGTAGTAGTCCGTCGCCTTGGGCGCTTCGTGCTGACGCTTGTCAATGAGTCCGGTGTCTGCGTGGATGCACTCAGAATACTGTATCGCAATCTCCTGGCCGGCGGCGCCCTTGACCCGCACGCGTACCCATCCTCCAAAGAGTTGACCGAAACTGCAGACATACACGCCCGGGCTCGGCTCGGTGATACTGATGGGTTTGCGTGTCTGCACCACTCGTATCGGTGGCATGAGCTGCGATCGCAGTCGGCCGCCGGGCGCATCTTTCAGTGTGGCGGACTGCCAGTCCCTGTCGTCGAAGTCCGGCTCGGCCCAGCCGGGCTGTTCAAGTCGCGCGTCATATCGCTCACCGTGATAGAAGTCGTTCTGTGTAATGCAGCTCGCGCTTGTCCGCCAGCCCGCGTCACTGACGACGTCGAGCGTCTCACCATCGGCAAGCTCGATGCGGAGCTTCACCATCGCGCGAGGACTGTCACCGTACCGCGAGGAGAACTCCCAGATTTTGTCATCGCCCGGGCCATCTGAGTCCGGCTCGCTGAACCAGCCGTTTGCGAGCCATATACCGATCGCGTTATGGCCGGATGTCAATGCCTGGGTTACGTCGTGGACTACGTAATACGCGCTCTTGCCGTATTCGCTCGCGCATGGATCCAGGACGCGATCCGAGATCTTCTTCCCGTTGATATAGCTTTCCGACCAGCCGATGCCGGATACGTAGAGGCGTGCCCTCACGATCTCCTGCGTAATATCGAACGCTTTCCTTAATAGCGGGGAGGAGCCGTCGGCGGGCGCGCCGATCCACTTGCCTGTCCAATCACCGTCGCCAAGCAAGCCCATTTCGAACGTTGCCGGGTCGCTCGACGGCCCGTCGTCGCTGCCGGCGGGCCAGGCCTGCACCTTCCACCAGCACGTCTCGCCGCTGGTCAGCTCGGTGCCTTCGTAGGGCATGTTGACAGACCGGTCGGACGCGACTTTCCCGCTGTCCC
>JAPKCZ010000202.1 GCA_028822745.1 Kiritimatiellia bacterium
ATCGGGTCGTTTTTAGCCTTCTTCGGCTTCCTGTTGTAGGTTATCCCCAATCGCATGCTCGACAGCGACACGGCTTTGTGGGATGTTTACCGACTCAAATCACCGCTTTTGACACCTCTTAAGGAGTGCTTTTAATGCCCAAGAAAACCAGTGCCGAAGATCTCGCCAAAGCCGCAACCATTATTCGCGGGCTTTCCATGGATGGTGTACAAGCTGCTAATTCGGGTCATCCGGGTATGCCGATGGGTATGGCCGACGTGGCGGCAACCTTGTGGCTAAATTACCTCAATCATTGCCCGGATGACGCCGAATGGCCTGATCGCGACCGCTTTGTGTTGTCGGCGGGCCACGGCTCCATGCTGCTGTACAGTCTGTTGCACCTGTCTGGCTATGCCCTGAGTCTTGACGACCTGCAGAATTTCCGTCAGTGGGACTCGGCCACTCCAGGGCATCCTGAATATGGCGACACCATCGGCGTTGACACGACCACGGGTCCGCTGGGGCAGGGGTGCGCCAACGCGGCAGGTTTCGCCCTCGCCGAGCGCATGCTCGCCTCACGTTTCAACAGCGACGCGCATACCCTCGTTGATCACTACACCTACGCCATCGCTGGTGACGGTTGCCTCATGGAGGGCATCAGCCACGAAGCCTGTTCACTGGCTGGCCATCTCGGCCTTGAGCGCCTGATCTTGTTCTATGACAGTAATCACATCACGATTGACGGCTCCATCGATCTGTCGTGCAGCGATAATGTCAAACGCCGCTTCCAAGGCTACAACTGGAACGTGATCGAAATTGACGGTCACGATTTCGAACAGATCGATAAGGCCATCCGCAAGGCGCGTCGCCCTACCGGTAAGCCCACGATTATTGTCTGCGATACCAAAATTGGTTTCGGTAGCCCGAACAAGGTCGGTACCTCGTCTGCGCATGGTGAACCGCTGGGTGTAGACGAAGTGGCTGCCTCCAAGGCGCAACTTGGTTTGCCCGTCGACCAGACGTTCTACGTCAGTGACGAGGTGCGCGAATTGTTTGATACACGCAAACGTTCCCTCAAGCGCAGCTACAACAAGTGGCAGCGCGCTCGCAAAGCGTTCGCTGAAGCAGAGCCGGAGAAGTCGCAGGCATGGGAAGATGGCCTAGCGCTGGCGATGCCCGAAGATCTGGAAGCCAGAATGCCTGAGTTTGCGGTGGATAAGGCCGTCGCCACACGTTCAGCATCCGGCGATACGATGCAGAGCATTGCCGAAGCACTTCCGTATTTTGTGGGCGGTTCCGCGGATCTCGCGGCCAGCAACAAAAACACCTTGAAGGGTGGCGGCGATGTCAGTCCGGGCTCTTATGCGGGGCGCAATATCAATTTTGGGATTCGCGAGCATGCCATGTGTTCCATGTTGAACGGTATGAGTCTGCATGGCGGTCTACGCGTCTTTGGTGCAACATTCTTTGTCTTCCTTGATTATTGTCGTCCTGCCGTTCGTTTGGCCGCGATCATGAAGCAACCTGTCGTGTATGTGTTCACGCACGACAGTGTGTTCCTCGGCGAAGACGGACCGACGCATCAGCCTATCGAACATCTGGCCATGCTTCGTGCAACGCCCAACGTGACGGTATTGCGTCCGGCGGATGCAACGGAAACATCTGCTGCATGGGTCGCTGCGCTCAAAAACACGACAGGCCCAACGCTGTTGGCGCTTTCGCGTCAGAACCTGAAAACACTGGACCGCACGGTTTACCCTGCGGCGTCCAATGTTGAAAAGGGAGCCTACGTGTTGTGGGAAAGCAGCCCAGAATCAACACCGGACGTCATTCTGATGGCCTCAGGTTCCGAAGTGGAACTGATCTTGGATTCAGCCCAGGACCTGGCAGACACGGTCAACGTGCGTGTGGTCAGCTTCCCGTCTTGGGAACTGTTCGAAGCGCAGTCAGAGCCGTATAAGGAAAGTGTGCTGCTAAGTGCTTGTACACGTCGCCTGGCTGTTGAAGCGGGTTGCTCGTTTGGCTGGGAGCGCTATGTGGGACCTGAAGGAAAAACCATTTGCATTGACCGTTTCGGCGCATCGGCGCCCTACAAGTCGCTGGCGCAAGAATTCGGATTCACGGTGCAGTCGGTCATTGCGACCGTCCGCGCCATGATGTAGACAGGGGCGCCGATGGCTCGTTTCATCATTCGCGGAGGTCGCCGCATCAGTGGTCGGCATCGTGCGCTGGGCAACAAAAATGCGGCCCTGCCCATGCTTGTCGCGTCGCTGCTCACCGACGAGCCTGTGACGCTAACCAATCTGCCGCGCATCAAGGACGTTCACACGACTCTCGAAATGTTGAGTGAGCTCGGGGTGACGGTTTCGTTGCGCGGGCACACGGTGACGTTGCAGGCCAACCGTGTCCGCAAGCGGCGCGTGTCTGCAGAACTATGCAGCCGCGTCCGCTCGGCGATTCTGTTGTCCGGCCCAATGGCGGCGCGTTTCGGTTGGGTTCAGTTGCACCCGCCCGGGGGGGACTTGATTGGTCGTCGACCGATCGACACACACATTCGTGCACTTGAGGCACTTGGCATTAAGGTCGACGATCGAGGTTCCTATCGCTTTGAATGTAAAAAGCTCCGCGGTGCGGACATTTTGCTCGAAGAGGCTAGTGTCACCGCGACAGAAAACGTGGTCATGGCGGCCGTTCTCGCCGAAGGGCGTACAACCATTTTCAATGCCGCCTGTGAGCCGCATGTGCAAGACCTCTGCAACATGCTCAATAGCATGGGGGCGCAAATTACGGGCGTCGGAACAAATCTGATCGCGGTGGAAGGGGTGACTACTTTAGGTGGTGGTCGCTTCGAGATTCCCGCCGACCACATCGAATCCGCAAGTTTTATGGCTGCCGCGACCCTGACCGGTGGCGAGTTGACCATCGAACGTGCGCCCACGTCACAATTTGAGATCATATCGCGCCCGCTTGAGAAAATTGGTGTGAACTGGTCGGCGCGCGATGGTCAACTCCATGTGCCTGCATCGCAGCCTTTGGCTGTTCGCAACGACTATGGCGCAGCTATCCCGCGCATCGAAGATGGAACATGGCCCAGTTTTCCGTCCGATTTGATGAGTGTGGCTCTGGTCATGGCGACTCAGGCAGAAGGAACAGTCCTGTTTTTCGAAAAAATGTTCGAAAGCCGGCTCTATTTTGTGGATCGGCTCATCAGCATGGGCGCTCGCATCGTGCAATGCGATCCACACCGCGTCATCGTATCGGGCCCCGCGCCGCTACGCGGTACGCATTTGGCTAGCCCTGATATTCGTGCCGGCATGGCGCTGATTCTGGCCGCCTTGTGCGCCAAAGGAGAGAGCGTCATCGACAACGTGGACGCTGTCGATCGCGGATACGAAAACATCGAGAAGAAGTTACGTGCGCTTGGCGCGGACATAGAGCGTAAAAACGATTAGTCGCTTTTGCATGCCTAGCCTGATCTCTTCACCAATACGCCCTTGATTTGACGCAATCTATGCATTCGCGTCACGACGTTGATGAATAGATCAGGCTAGCATTCGCGGGCGTGCCTATTTGGATACAGGTTGCGGCGCGTCATCTGTAGCGCTGGCTCGTTTTTTGGCCGGCCCTCTGTCGCGATCGTGTGGGCCCCGCTTCTGCGTGAACTCGCTCCGTCGGCGCTGCATCATCTCGCGGATCTGGATGCGTTGCTTTTTGGTCAAGATCTTGTGGTTGGCCATCAGGACACGCATCTCAATCTTGGCCAACTCTGTGCGGACCTTGCCCGTGGCTTCAACCGCATCCATCAATTCTTCTTCGTTGATCTCGTCGGCTGTGAGCAGTTTGGCTTGGCTCATGGCGGTGTCATGGAGCTGACTTTTTAAGGCTTTACGTTCGGCCGCAAGGCGCTGCATCACCCCTTTGAGCTGTTTGCGTTGGTCATCACTGAGGTCGAGCGCCTTCGCGACACGTTCATTTCTGAGCATATGCGTCATAAAACCGTCACCACCACCATGCATGCCGCGTCCGCGTTGCATGCGGTTGGGCTGGGCGTGCTCACGCAGTTCTCGCCGCGTTTCATCTGAACGCGGGGCCTCATTGGCGTGATCCTGTTGCGCGAGGGCGAAAGATGCGAACCCCAGCATGATGGTAAAACTTAGTATGAAGAAATCTTTCATGTGTGCTGATCCTCTCTTTGGGTTGGTCTCGTACATACAACGCAACATACCGAGTGATTATTGCACGCTGACTGAATTTGGACTAATTCACGTCATATTTTGCTGTGTATTTGGTGTGTTTTTCTGGCTGTTTGGGAAAAATCCCCTAATTTAGACCAAAAGTAGTCATTTTTCGCCTGTTAATAACTTAACAAAAGTTAAACAAATTTGTGGACAATTATCCCAGATGTGGTAGAAATTTGCAAATGCCACACTATGCCTAGTTGTTAATAAGAACAACCTGTTAAGCATGGTTTGGCCCCAAGGAGGTCACGTAGACATGGATAACAAAGTAAAGGTAGCCATTGCTGGCGTAACTTCAGCAGTGGCATTTATGATGGTGCCAACGGCGACGCTGGCGGCCGAAGCAAGTCTAGACGCGGCTGTTTATTCCGCTTACGACTGGCGCGGACAAGTGCTTAACGACGAAGCGGTCCTGCAACCGTCGATCGATGTCTCCAGTGACAACGGTCTGACGGTGAATGTTTGGGGCAACTTCGATTTGACCGACAGTGTCGGTGATTCCGAGGAGTTCTCAGAAGTGGACATCACGGTATCTTACGACCTGGACCTGGGCGAAAATGCGCTTGGCGCACAGATTGGTCTTATCGAGTACTTGTTCCCCAAAGAAGATGATGTCGCTGACGCTGATACGCGTGAAATCTTCGTGGGACTGAGTGAAACAGTGGGTGAGTTTGATCTCTCCTTAACTGCGTACTTGGACATCGATGAAGTTGATGGTGCTTACATCAACGCAGCCGTTGAGCATGCACTCAGCGTTGGCGAAGAAATCGGCCTCGTGGCTGGTGCATCTGTCGCTTTCGCAACGTC
>JAPKCZ010000007.1 GCA_028822745.1 Kiritimatiellia bacterium
TATAAAGAGAAATACACCAAAAAAGCAGCTGGCCTTGTCGCGGCGACCGAGTTTGCCCCAGTCTGCCCACAGCGAAGCAACAAAGCCAGGCAGGTGCAGAAGCATCCCGTCTATGCTGGCATGATGCAGAGCATGGACGAAAACGTGGGCAAGGTTCTTGATGCGCTAGAGGAGCTCGGGCTGAAAGACAAGACGGTTGTTTGCTTTACGTCGGACAACGGAGGGCTGTCCACGTCGGAAGGCCGTCCCACCTCAAACCTCCCGCTCAAGGCTGGTAAAGGCTGGCTATATGAGGGCGGTGTGCGCGTTCCGTTCATTGTCCGGTGGCCGGGCGTCACGACACCCGGAAGTTCGTCGTCGGTACCCGTTATCGGTAATGACTTCTACCCAACTTTACTACGGGCGGCTAATCTGCGCCCGATGCCCAAGCAACACCTTGATGGGGTTAGCCTTCGTGCTTTGCTCGATGGAAGCAGCACAACGCTCGACCGAGAGGCGCTGTTCTGGCATTACCCGCACTATGGGAATCAGGGCGGACGGCCCGGGTCCAGTGTGCGCGTCGGCGACTTTAAGCTGATTGAAACATTTGAGGACAACGCGCTGGAGCTCTATAACCTGAAAGACGATATCGGGGAATTGCGCGATCTTGCGGCAGAGATGCCGGAGAAAACCACGGAGCTTAAGAAGATGCTTTATGCATGGCGTAAGGATGTTGACGCCAAGATGATGAAGCCGAACCCCGCCTACAAGGGTAAGTGACGCTTCGTGTGCGTAGGCTGATGAATCGTAATGGTACGGTGTTTTAAGAGGGTAACGAATGCTTTGGTCTATACTTGAAATGATTGGAATCGCAGCCGTCATCGGAGCGACGTTGCCCGTCTCTAAGAGTGAAGACCGCAAAACGTCGATCCAACCTGACGCCTTGCGGGCGTTGATCGGTCAGGGCGCGTCGATCCTGGTTCTGGATGTGCGCACCTTGCGCGAGTTCAATGACGGGCATATTCCGGGCGCCGTCTTAATGCCGTACGACGCGGTGTTGGCTGCGCCGGATCAGATTCCGCTAAATGGCGAAAGCATGGTCGTGGTTTATTGCGAACACGGGCCGCGCGCTTGGCTGGCACAGGGAGCGTTGATCAAGTCGGGGCATTCGGAGGTTTTGCATCTCACCGGGGACATGGAAATGTGGCGACAGTTGCGCTTTCCGGTTTCCCTTTCGTGATCAGGCGATAGGGTTTCAGAGAAATATAGTGGAACCTAGCGATATGAAAGCAAACAGACGAACATTCATCAAAGGGGGAAATGTCGACGATCTAGAGAGCACGCTTGAGGCGGCGGGGCCACACCTTTTTGGCGCCTCAATTTCAGGGGCGACACTTGGCGGTACGACCTGGACGGAACTGATTCAGCCCTTGGATCAGGGTGACTTTCCGCAAACGCGGGGGCTCAAGGTGCTAAAACGTCAAAATTTTCGTAGGCCCGTTGGCTTGCAATGTTTTGCTGTGCCAGATGACAAGCGAAACAACCTGGAGCGCACTATGGCGGCTTGGAGAAAAGCGCTCGCAGAACGCTAGAAGCTGGCGTTTTTTAACTTTCACTCAATTAAAACCAAAAATGAGCCTTCGTATGCATCGTGTCGATGCGTCCTTTTTGAACGTTTCACAGCATACGGTTGCACAAATTCGGCAAAAATTTTTGAAAAAAGCGTACGGCGAAGGTTGATCCTGTCGACAAGTCATGGTATGTCAGCTTGCAATGACTGCGGAAATAGCGCAGCATGCACCTCTGTTTTACATCCGCAGCGTTCGACTTGCGCTATGGGTGTTTGGAGTACGAAAGTCAAAATAGAAATTGAGCGGGACCGTGGACCAAAGAGGCCCATGCCCCACTCAAACAACACAAAGAGCGAAAGCTCGACGTCACTGATACAGTGAAACACAGGAGAAGAGTAATGGCACAGGGTAAGATCAAATGGTTCAACACCGAAAAAGGTTATGGGTTTATTGAGCAGGAAAGCGGTAGCGATCTTTTTGTTCACGTAAACGACGTCAGCGGAGCAGTTCTCCAAGAGGGCGACAGCGTGGAATTTGAAGTTGGTGAAGGTAAAAAGGGTCCTTGTGCTAAGGATGTCCGAACGATCTAAAGCAATTTCCTGGGGCCAGTCTGAGCGATCCTTGCTCGGACTGGTAACCCGGATTTTTTTTCGCAACCCGTGACGACGTCACGTCGTTACATCAACCTACGCAAGCACGCCAAGCAGGCGCGCTGAAATCTCGCCCCAGTCAAAACGATTAGGGGAGACAATGCCGGGTGACGCTTGAGTCGCTGCAGGACCCGGAGCCAACATGAAAACGCACGGTACGGCACTGCGCCTGATTCTGTTGCTTGGCTGGGTCATCGGAATGCTTGTTCCGCTCTATTCGTTGCGACAGATGTCGCCCTCCTTTCAAGCCTTTTTCGACTGGGCGTTTCAGTCTCACTTTTCGCATGTGCTGATGCACGCATTCCTCTATGCCGTCCTCGCCGTATTGCTGGCGATACTCTGCGCACCGTTTCACACCTCTCCCCGACGTCTATGCGCATTCGTCATGATCGGTGTTGTTTTGGTGGCCGTCGCGCAGGAAGGTATTCAAGTCTCCGCCGAGCAGATTCGACGGGGCACAGACGAGGTGTTCGATATTTTTGTGGATCTTAATGGGGGTCTATTAGGTCTTATGCTGTATCGGGCGACCGCTCGGCGTTGGCAGCACCGGAAAGGGCGATTATGATGCGCCGCTACACACTATTGACCATCGCGTTCATGATGTTCATGTGGCCGCGAATCGAATTGCGCGCGGCGTCAACGAATGCGCCACCGTCTGATGCGAAAACCCAGAATGATGGGGTGCAAAAAATTGAGCTGGATCTTTGTGCGTTAGACGTCGATGGCCTGCGTGGTCCACCTAGCGGTAAAGTCGCCATATCGTATGAGTTTATCATTCCCGATACTAAGAATTGCCGGGCTGAGGTTAAGCGAATTGATGAGACGGTTCGGTTTATGCGCGGCTCCCCCGGGCGCATCGGAGCGGGCAAAGGCGAGTGTTTATGCATCGGGTCGACACATCAGAAGCACTATCGTAAGGTGCTTCGCGCACTGGCGGAGTGTGCTTACATTGAACGCATCGTTGAATGTCATTTCGAATAACAACACGTCTGTGAGGATGCCGTCCTCGCCGTTCCACGGGATAAGGGCTGCAATCGCAACGTTATGAAAAAGCGATATTGGGTAAAACTTATATGGGTCATCGTGATTCTGGTGGCGGTATATGTGTTCGACGACGAACGCGACAATGCCCCGACCACGCGTGCTTCGAAATCACACGTCGCAACACCCAATGATGATGCGCTGATGGACGCCATCGCCCGTCGCAAAAGCGACGTGCAGGTTCAAGGCGAAGGTCGCGTCATTAAGGTGCTGCCGGATGACAACGAAGGCCGTCGGCATCAGCGGTTCATTATTCGGGTGGACGCTGAAAAAACGTTACTGATTGCGCATAATATTGATTTGGCAAATCGCGTCCGTGGGCTCAATACGGGCGACACGGTGGCCTTTTTCGGGGAATACGAATGGACATCGCAGGGCGGCGTTGTTCATTGGACGCATCACGACCCTGCGGGGCGTCATGTGGGCGGTTGGATTAAGCACAATGGGGAAACGTACAAATGACCCTGCGTCTCGAAACGACGGTGCCGGCCCAATGAGTGGCCGAGGGCAATCAAGCACGATGCGCGCGTTTTGGACATTCGCCTACCGCGTGGCGTACGCCGGGTTGCAAGTGATTTGGTTTTTTCGAGGGCAGCGACCTGCAGGCGCCTTCGTAGCGCTGTGGTTTCAGAATCGCATACTGCTGGTGCAAACGTCATATCAGCAGAATCGCACACTGCCGGGAGGAGGTAAAAATCGTCGCGAAACAGATCTGGAGGCTGCTTGTCGGGAGGTACGCGAAGAAGTTGGCCTGACCCTCGACCCCGCGACGCTGACGCGCGTGGACCAGGATGTCGACGAGGGGCGCTTCGCGCGCGAACGTATTGCCTTGTTCGAAGCCCATTTCGCGGAAGCGCCACTCGTACGCATTGATCATCGCGAAATTGTGTCAGCGGACTGGTTCGATGTCACGCATCCCGAAACCGAGAAGCTGTGGCCACT
The DNA here is from genome assembly GCA_028822745.1 of Kiritimatiellia bacterium. Classification (GTDB taxonomy): domain Bacteria; phylum Verrucomicrobiota; class Kiritimatiellia; order UBA8416; family JAIOPI01; genus JAPKCZ01. Next base: position 4,184 of record JAPKCZ010000007.1, read on the forward strand.
TTTTAGGGCCTACATTCAGTTCAAGCGCGACAGCAGCCCGTCGTAGACAATCGGTTTTCCGGTTGATATCATGACGGTGGAGTGGGAAATTCAGACACGTGAGTCGACAACGGAGCCCGGAGACGAAGCTGATGCATGCCAAAAAGCTATTTCGACACAAATGGATGGAACTGTGTCAGGGCTTGAACGGGGAACCCTTCATACGTGGTATCGGCGACGGCGTCTGTGTGGTCCCTATTGATGCGCAGGGGAATGTCTTAATGTGCATCGAGCCTGCCGTGTCGACCGGGCTCCCGGTTTTGGGTTTACCTGCGGGAACGGTCGAAGATGGTGAGGACCCAAGCGCCGCCGCCAATCGCGAACTTCAGGAAGAAATCGGCTTCAAAGCGGCCCGACTTGATGTGTTGACGGTTGCGCACCCCCTCGCGCGGCATGCAGATTGGCGCGTGCATCTTTTGCTCGCGCAGGAATTGTCGCCCTGTCAGTTGCCGGGAGATGAAGCACACGAGATCCACGTTGAGGCCGTTGCGCTGTCGACTTTCGAGACGCTTGTGGACGATGGACGGCTGTCCGATTCGAGCTGCATCGCGGCGCTTTATCTGGCGCGACGAGCGCTCCAAGACTGAGCTCTGGCGTGCTTTTCTTAATCGTGCAACCTGTTCTGGCGATTAGTTTTACAACTATTTTTAGAGCGGGCCTCGACGGCGGCTTAGGCACTGTTTTTGGCGCTTCCGATGTTCATGCTGACGTGCCGCAAGCAATCGTTTCCGCCCGATCTCCGCCGCCGTGAAATATGCTTTGCCGTAAGCGCCGAAAGGGCATTGCGTGGCACGACGGGGATGTGTCCGCGGCGGCGAAGCCGATGCGGTCTGGATGCCGTTCTGAGGTGGGGGACACATTCCTTAAAAAAAAGCCTTGCCCCATTGGGTATTCTACTCATAATTCAAAATATCAGGGTAGGCAAGTTGTGCCGAACCAGTTCAATTATGGAGGATGCCGCTAATGACTAAGACACAGACCATCGCCGCGCTCGCAGAACGTTCAGGACTGCAGAAAGCAGAAGCCAACAAGTTGCTCGAAGAGCTTGCTAATTTGGCATATCAGGAAGCCAAAGACGGCTTCACCATCCCAGGTATTGGCAAGTTGGTTCTTGTTGACCGCGCTGCACGTATGGGTCGTAACCCTGCCACGGGCGAAACCATCAGCATCCCTGCCAAAAAGGTTGTTAAGTTTCGCGTAGCCAAGGTCTGCAAAGACACTATTCTTGGTTAATCTGCGATAACATAAACTCGCAATCCGCGGGCTTGACCTCTCCCGGTAGTAGGTTCAAGCCCGTTTTTTTTGTGTCATGAAACTGTTTTTTCGAAAATATTTCCCTGTTCTGCTTGCCCTTCAAGCGCTTTGCACGGTCCCTGAGGCTTCTGCGAAGACGTTGGAGGCGCTGCCGCACTACGAACAGATTTGCAAGAGTCTGTTTCGTCGCTTGCCTCACGAGCACATGATGGGCGTGCCGCTGGGCGACAGTATGTCGAGTCGGGCGTGGAGCAATTACGTTGCCGTGCTCGATTACGACCGCGTCTATTTTACGGCTTCCGACATATCGCGTTTTCGCGCGTATGAAACAAAACTTGATGACATGTTGCGTGTCGGCGACATGCGTTTTGCGTTCGAGACCTTTGCGGTATACAAAGAGCGCCTACGCGATCGCGTTGCCTATATTGAGCAACTCCTTGATAAGGGCTTTGATCTCGAGATCGACGAAGAACACGCGTGGAAGCGTTGGAAGCGCAATGCTCCCTGGGCGCCGACCACGGAGGTCTGGGACGATCTGTGGCGCAAGCGAATCAAGAACGAATACATTCGCATTGTACTTGCTCGTGAAGCGACGCTCGCGCAAAGCGAAACAACGAACACGGTGGACATCACGGAGACTGTGATGAACGTGGTGACCGTTCGCTTGGATACGGCTGTTCTGGTCGACGACTCGCTGGGCACCAACAGCATTGCCTTGCATACGAATGTCGTTCCCGAAATCGAGGTCACGCCGGTTACGCCTCAGGAATCGATCATACGCCGCTACACGCAATCCCTAACCGTGTTGGAAGACAGTGATTCAGAGTGGGTGTTGCAAAATTATCTAAATGCCTTCACGCAGGCCTTCGACCCGCATTCAGGGTTCATGTCACCAAGCGCTGCCGAAGATTTTCAGATTGAAATGAGCCTGTCGCTGGTCGGCATCGGCGCCTTGTTGCGCGCCGAGGATGGTGTTGCAAAAATAGTACGCCTTATTCCCGGGGGGCCCGCTGACCGCGATACCAGCGACACGCGCTTGGAACCGGGCGACAAAATTATTGCCGTTGCTCAGGGGGAAGAACCCGCTGTCGATATCATCCATTGGCCATTACACAAGAGCGTGCGCTTGATTCGTGGCGAATTGGGAACGGTGGTTGTGTTGACGGTTGTCCCTAACACCGACCCCACCGGGGCCACAACAAAAACGGTTCGTTTGCGGCGCGACGAAGTGAAGCTTGAAGGGCAGGCCGCCAAGAGTTTCGTGCATAAGGTTACGAATCGCAATGGCGAAACCAATACCCTCGGCGTCATTCGGCTACCTGCTTTTTACGCAAACATGAAAGTGTCGTCCGAAAAGCACCCGGAATTTCGCAGCGCGAGTCATGATGTAGAAAATCTGATAACGAACATAAAGACCAACAACATTGACGGTCTCGTTCTGGATTTACGCAACAATGGCGGCGGATCCCTGTTGGAAGCTGTACAAATGAGCGGCCTTTTCATTCCCTTTGGCCCGGTCGTACAGATCAAAGCACGTGCTCGCAGTGCCCGCGTATTACGCGATAGCGATCATGGCATCGCCTATGATGGCCCTATGATCGTGCTGGTTAATCGCCTCAGTGCCTCGGCTTCAGAAATTGTCGCGGGTGCCCTGCGGGACTACGGACGCGCCATCATCGTTGGCGATTCAAAGACTCACGGGAAGGGCACCGTGCAAACGGTCCTGAATCTGGGACGTGATGACAAGTTGGGCCAACTCAAGGTCACGACCGCCAGCTATCACTGCATCAATGGTGCGTCAACGCAGCTCAATGGGGTACCCGCGGACATCGTGCTTTCGTCACCTTGGGACTTTACCGACACCGGCGAAGAATTTCTGCGCAACCCGTTGCCGTGGTCGCGGCTTCCGCCAGCCGCCTATGCCCGACTGCTGGATCTTTCGCCAATCATCGAACGTGCGAGCGCGGCCTCGGTGGAGCGACGTGAATCAGATGATCGCTTCAAGACCTACATGTCTTTGATGCAGCGTGCATCCGAGGTGACACAACGTGATGCCTATCCGCTTAACATTTCAGAACGTCGCGCAATGAACGCTTCGGAGCGCGAGCTTGAAAAAATGCAGGCTGAAATCATTGATGAGCAGAGCGACGCCGCGGCGGGCGATGATGCAAGCCTTGTCCGGGATCTTGTCCTGCGCGAAACGCTGCAGATCCTGTCGGATTCAATTCTGCTTCACAACGGGCTCGGTGGCGGCCCGGGTAAACGCGAGTCGTCCGTTTCAAGCGGTGACGCGCTGATCGACTGGCTCAAGAGCGGACTCTAAACCGATCGTTCAGGCAGCGTCCACGTGCTTATTAGCGTTCGCAGAGCGCTTGGAATCGCGGATAGGCTTTATTCCAAGCATCTGTATCCATCGGGTCATAGTTCACGATGGGAAACGCTGATTTGATCAGCGACTGTGCTTCATCCATGGATTCAATGTCACCCAGGCCCAGCGCTTGCACCATGAAGTTTCCAACGGCAGTGGCTTCCGTCGGGCCCGCGTAAACCGGTTGTCCGATAGCGTTGGCTGTGAACTGGCTCAGCAGTTTGTTCTGGCTTCCGCCACCCACCACGTGAATGGCTTTGGTTTTTGTTCCGGACACGCGGCAGACCTGTTCGTTGACATAGCGATATTTGAAGCTGAGGCTTTCGTATACGCAGCGCAGGTAAGCGGCGCGATTTTCTGGAACCGCCTGGCCGGTGGCTTTGCAGAATTCGGCGATAGCCGCTTCCATGTTGGGCGGATTGAAAAAGCGATCATCATCAGGATCGATCAGCGCGGCAAACGCCGGGCTCTGCGAGGCCAGCTGTGCAAGCTCAACCCAGCTTGTTTCTTTGCCATCCGCTGCTGTCCAGCCACGCCGCAGCTCCTGAACGATCCAGGTGCCCATGACGTTCTTGAGAAGGCGCACATTGCCGATGCCGCCTTCGTTGCTAATACCTGCTTGCATTGCTTCCGGCGTGGTGATTGGCTTGTCGACCAATTTGCCGACGAGCGACCACGTTCCAGAGCTGATGATCAAGGCTTCGTCCGCATTCGCAATCGGTGCGGCTGCGAAAGCGCTCGCGGTATCGTGCGAGGCTGATGCGATCATCTTTGCCTGCGGTAAACCGAGGTGCTCGGCGAGTTGTGGCCGCAGCCGGCCTATCTCTGTCCCTGGGGCAACGATAGTCGGCAAAATGGATGCAGGAATATTCAAGGCCTTGAGAATTTCGTCGCTCCAGTCGCCTGTGTTTGCGTCCATCAGCTGCGTGATACTGGCCCATGTAGAATCCACGGACCGTGCGCCACTGAGGTAGTAATAGAAAAGCGATGAAATCGGCAGGAAGAAGGCGCCGTCGGCGAGCACCTCTGGACGGTTCATCACGAGCCAGAGCAACTGATTACTGAGGTTGAAAGAGAGAAAGTGAATGCCGGTGAGCTCATAGATGCGATCTGCGTCCATGCGTGCTTTGACTTCGTCGGTCATACCGTTGAGACGGTGATCACGGTAGCAGTAGACTTTTCCCTGAAGATTACTGTCCGCTGTCAGGATCTGTCCATCTGCGCCCCACGTATCGATCGCCAGTGAGTCCAGTTGATCGGATACATCGCGCCGGTAGGCTTGCAGGCCCTGCAGAATGTTGCTGTAAAGGTAGGTGTCGTCCCAGTAGGTGCGCTCGACAGTGTCGCCCTTGCTGTCTTCCATGAAGAAGGTCACGCCTTCGTGTGCGAAGCGGTGCACCTCGGACATCGAGAATTGACCATTTTCCAAGGTGCCTGCGAAGCACTTACCACCCGATGCGCCAAAATCGACGGCGACCATACGTGTTACGCTCATTCGTGTCTCCTGATGAAAAAGTGATTCCGAAATTTACCCGTTGCAGGGCGCTTGCACAAGAAAAGGGTGACTTAAGGGTGGCTCGACGGTAATGGTCGGAGCGGTGTCAGGGGTACATACGGCCCATCGTACGTGGGAACGCGATCGTTTCGCGCACATGTTTGAGCCCACAGATCCAAGTCAGCGTGCGCTCAATACCGAGGCCAAAACCGCCGTGTGGCACGCTGCCATAGCGGCGCAGATCCAAATACCAGCTGTAATCCTCGGGCTGTAAGCCTTTGGCCACGATCGCGGATTCAAGCGTGTCTAGGTCATCCTCACGCTGGCTGCCGCCGATGATTTCGCCGTACCCTTCCGGTGCCAGCAAGTCCATGTTGAGCACGACCTTTGGGTTGTCGGGAGAGCGTTTCATGTAGAATGCTTTGGCTTCGGCCGGATAGTGCGTCACAAAAACAGGCCGTTCCGAGCGGCGTGCGATCAGCGTTTCGTCACTTCCGCCAAGGTCTTTTCCCCATTCGAAGGACTGGGCTAGTTTGAGGTGCTTCGGTAAATTCTCGACGTCGCGTTCAAGTTCCACGAGCGTTTCGCGCAGCGTCGCCATTTTGGCCTGCAATTTGTCCTGTTTCCACGCTTTGCGTGCCTGTGTGAGCTCGGATTCGAGTTGAGCCATTTCCTTCAGAGCAGCATCCCGTGCCTGAGTTGCTTCGACGAGTTGCTGTTCAACCCACTGGCGCATCTCGTCGCTGCGCAGAGAGTCGACGACGTCGTCATATGTCATGCGGACAAAAGGTTTCTGAATTTTCTGCAAGGGCGCCAAATCACGTCCCAGCGCTTCCAACTCCGCACTGTTGTGTTCGAGAACGGCCTCAACACAGGCCCAAATGAAATCTACGGCCAACACCAGCAGGTCGACCAGTTCGGCGAAGGCGACTTCGGGCTCGACCATCCAGAATTCGGTCAGGTGACGTCGCGTTGTCGATTTTTCTGCACGGAAGGTCGGCCCGAAACAATAGACCTTGCGGTGTGCCATGCAGGCACTTTCGAGATAAAGCTGGCCCGTCTGTGCCAGATAAGCATCTTGCTCGAAATAGGCAACTGGGAAAAGGGTCTGTTCGTCTTCCCCAGCGCCCTGTGTGAGAATGGGCGTGTCGGTGAGGATAAACCCTCGCTCGTCAAAAAAGTTGCGCACAGCTTTAATCAGCGTGTGTCGAATGCGCATGATGGCCGCCGGTCGGGAAGAGCGCAGCCAGAGGTGCCGGTGTGACATCAGAAAATCGACGCCATGCGGTTTCGGGGTGATGGGGTAGTCGTGGGCCGCCTGGATGCAGGTGAGCACGCTGACAGCGATTTCGTAGCCTCCCACGGAGCGTGCGTCCTCGCGCACCTCGCCCGTGACGTAAACGGAGGATTCGCGTTCGAGCTGCGACGCTGTGGCAAAGGCCTCTTCGACCCCTGCCTCAACGATGCATTGGCAGAGCCCCGTGCCGTCGCGGACTTGCAGGAACACAATTTTCCCGCCGGAGCGCTTGCCGGAAACCCAGCCCGAAAGCGTAACGGTCTCGCCGGCGTGCGCGTGCAACGTATCAATGGTGGCGTTTGTACTCACGAGCAGCAACCTAGCCCAGAACCGGCGATGATGCAACCAGCAGGCGTAAGCCTATTTCGTCGCACTTTCCATCATGAGCTCGCTGACGATGCGTGCAAAGCTCTTCGGGGCTTTGACGGGGGAGCCTTCCAGAATCAAGGCCTGACCGTAAAGCAAGTCGATATAGTCGCCCAAGCGGTCGCTCTCTTTGTCTTTTTCGAAGAGCGCTTTCATCTGCTTCAAAATCGTGTGCTTGGGGTTGAGTTCCAGAACGCGCTTGGACGGTGGCACGTCCTGATTCATGGCGCGCATCATACGCTCCATGGTTGCGTTCAGGGCACCGTCGCCGGTCACGAGGCAACATGGGGATTCGGTCAGACGTTGTGAAAAGCGAACGGTTTCAATGTCCTTGTCGAGACGCGTCTGAATGAACTCGAGCAGGTCTTTGTGCTCAGCGTCGACCGCTTCGCGGTCCTTTTTCTGCGCTTCGGCATTCTACTCGGCACCCAAGTCGAGGTCGCCGCCATCAATCGGCTTGATGTCTTTGTCGCCATATTGAGTCAAGGATTGCGAAATCCATTCATCCACCGGATCCACAAAGAAGAGGACTTCGTAGTCTTTGTCTTTGAAGGTCTCGAGAAGCGGTGAGTGCTGGGCGGCCTCAAGGTTTTCTGCCGTCAGGTAATAGATCTCTTTTTGACCTTCGGGCATGCGCTCGACGTATTCTTTTAGCGTGGCCGTCAACTGGCCTTCGCTCTTGCTAGAATGAAACACCAGTAGGTCCTTGAGCTTGTCGGCATTTTCAAAGTCGGAGTTGATGCCTTCTTTGATGACGCGGCCAAAAATTTCGAAAAACGTTCGGTACTCATCGGGTTTTTTCTTCTGGCGGGTTTTCAATGCGCCTAGAATTTTGCCGACAATACTCTTGCGTATGCGACGCATCAGGACGTCGTCCTGTAACACTTCGCGTGAGACGTTTAGCGGCAGGTCGCTGGAGTCGATAACACCCTTTACGAAGCGCAGGTACTCTGGGATGAGTTCTTTGCAGTTGTCGGTGATGAACACGTTTTTGACATAGAGCTGCAGGCCTTTGTGGCCTTCTCGGTAATACATGTCAAAGGGCGCCTGTGCGGGAACGAAGAGCAAGGCTTGAAATTCCGTCGCGCCTTCGGCCGAAAAATGAATCGTTTCGAACGGTTCGTTGAAGTCGTGCGAAATGTGGCTGTAAAACTCTTTGTATTCCTCTTTGGTCACGTCTTTCTTGTCACGTTTCCAGATGGCCTTCATCGAGTTGAGGGTTTCTTCTTCGGACACCTCGACGGCGTCGTCGCCTTCGCCTTCGCTGCGCGTCGCATCGATGACAATGGGGTGGGTGATGTAGTTCGAGTATTGGCCGACAACGGTTCGGATGCGTGAATCATTTAAGAATTCATCTTCGTCCTCGCGCAGGTGCAAAATGATGTCGGATCCGCTTGTTTCGCGTTCGGTTTCTTCGACGGTGTATTGGCCGTCGCCTTTGGAACGCCAGCGGTAGGCCGTTTCGTTCTCCCCGGCGCGCAAGGTAATAACCTCGACTAAATCGGCGACCATGAACGACGCATAGAAGCCAACACCGAATTGGCCGATGAATTCTGCGTCACTTGTTTTGTCGGCGCTCTTGAGATTTTCCAGGAAGGCGCGTGTGCCGGAATTGGCGATCGTGCCGATGTTGGAGTCGAGTTCGTCGGCATTCATGCCGATGCCGTTATCGCTGATCGTTAGCGTGCGCGCTTCTTCGTCGACGGAGATCTTGATCTTCCAGTCGTGATCGCCGACGAGTTCCGCGTCGGTGAGGGATTCGAATCGAGCGCGATCGATGGCATCCGAGGCATTCGAAAGTAATTCACGCAGAAAAATTTCCTTTTTGGAATAGAGTGAATGAATGACAAGATCCAGCAACTGCTGAACTTCGGTTTTGAATTTACGTGTTTTTTTGGCCATTGAGCTGATCTCCAGACTTCGGTGTTTTTACAATGATGATGTCGTCGCGGTCACCAACGTCACGGCTGGTGCCGTCCTTACGGAGCCCCACTCGGATTCCGTCGGAAATTGAAAGCTTGGAATTTAAACGATGTTTTGACTATTTCGTCAATGGCAATGCGTACATAATGTTTTCATGACCGAGCCAATCCCATCTTCTGACCCCCTCTTACCGGTCGCCATTTTGTCGCCCACGCAAGGGGATGGATTTGGCGCTGAGGCCGTTCTGGAGGAAATGTTGCGTGGTTGGGGCGCTGAGGGGCCGCCGTTGGTGGTCATCGCCCCTGCTAGCAGCCGTTTCGCGCGTGTTTGTGCGCAGACGCAGCACCGCTTCGTTGTGTTGCCGACCGAGCGTGACGCTATCGTGAACAATGTGTGTGCCACGTTGGCCTTGGGGCGTGATTTACCCAATGTCGGCCGTGTTCACGCATGGTCTGCGCGGTCCTTCGAGCTTGCTGTCGCGCTGGGGCGCCGTCGCGGCGTGCCGGCAAGTGGGACGATGCATGACCACCCGGGCGCTGCATTTATGGGTAAGGTCCGGCAGAGCGTTGCGCGCTTCAGCGCCGCACGGTTTGATGTTCTGATTTGTGTGAGTGAGGCAACACGGGAGGCTTGCCAAGCGTTTGGGTATACCTGTCCCTTGGCCGTGGTGCACAATGGGCTTAATGAATACGAAATCACGCGTAAGCCCCATGCCGGTCGATTGCGACTCGGGTTTCCAGGGATGCGCACGCCTCGGAAAGGGTTTCGTTTGTTGGCGTCCTGGATTCCGGAACTGATGCAAATGAATGTCGATGTTCAGCTATACGGCGATCCTCACCCCGATTTTTCAGAGGCTGCCGACGCTTTGACGCAGGCGTTTCCGGGGCGCGTTCTATGCCGGGGGCAGCAGCCTCGTGCCGTCATGTGGGGTGAAATGGATGTACTTTTGCATCTGTCGACCGACTTTGAGCCTTTCGCAACCACCTTGCTGGAAGCCGGTATGGCGCAGCTGCCCTGTGTTGCATCGCGTTGCGGTGGCGCGGGTGAAGCGGTCATCCACGAAGAGACCGGATTCCTTTTTGATGCCGCGCAGGGGCAAGACGGACTCGCGGCGGTGCGGCGCCTGACCGAAGACGCATCACTGTGCGCCAGCCTAGGGGCCGAGGCGCGTCGCCGTTTTCTCGCATGTTTCCGTGTCGATCATATGTGCTCGGCCTATGCTGGTCACTGGCGTAATGGCTGAAAGATTCGCTTGTCCCTGCTTTTACGCATGTGATAGCCTGTCTGGGTGTTCGCAACAGCTGTGAATAACGTCAGGGGACAAGGAAGTATGGAAGATAAGCGACAATTTCAGCGTCTGAACGAGGAAAACCGTGTGGCTGTAACCGTTGTCAGCGCACAGAACGCCCCCGAGATTGAGAACCAGACCTACTTCTGCCCAACCGAGGACCTATCGGTTGATGGCCTCAAGTTGAACGTTCCTACACAGATCCCTAGTGGTTCGAAAATCGAGTTGCGCGTCGCGATGATGAAGCCTTTGCGATCATTCATGCATCATGGGGAAGTGCGTTGGTCGAAGCAGATGAGCGGTCGTTTTCCGTATTCCATCGGAATCAAGTTTACGAGTATCGAAGGTTCGACCTGGGCGTTATGGCAGGATGCGATCGCGCGCAAAATTACCATTTCCGGTGAGCAAGCCGACTGCGATGCCCAAGCGTGAAGCGTTTTACGGCGCTCTACGCCGAATTTTCTCTGACACTTTCCCGTCTGTAAACGTGATTTCCCACGCCTCGTAGGTCCAGTACGATGAATTGCCTCGGCCAAATTCGGCTTTGGGTCGTTTCATGATGCCGAGCACTTCTGACTCGGTCATTCCAAACTTTACGAAATCGATCGGTTCTTTTGTTGGCGCTACTATTTTGGTGGGAGCAGGTTTGGGTGCCGCTGCCTGGGCGGGAGCAGGTCCTTTCGCTTCAGGCGCGTCGCTGGCGCTTGCGTCTGCCGCGACGGCGTCTTCTGTTTCGGTCTCAGAAGGAAGATACGTTGACGCGACGATGCTGATCAGAGCCACGAAAACAACGCCTATGGCGATGGGTTTCGCGTAGGATTTTTTTGGGATCGTGAACGAGCGACTGCACGCGGGGCAATCAATGTCGTCTCCCCGTCGCGTGGGGGGAGTGGCTGTGAGTTGTTCCCCGCAATACGGGCAGTTGATATGAATGTCCGCCATCAGTTCTGACCTTTCTTCTAAAGTGAATCGGGCGTTTGTTACCGTATCCGGTTTCCACGCTTGTGTAGCATGCCACGTGCTCGCCGACATGCCAATACCTGTATTTTCGAAGTCGTAGAGCATCGTGACGTTGCTAGAGCAACCTTGTCAGAAGGGTTGTTGTGCTGACCAGTGTCAATACCAGGTCGCGCATCGTCGCTGAGCCCCTCAGCCAGCGAAATCCGGGGACGGCGGCCGACGAGAAGGGTGCCATCCAGCAACAGCCGTCTTCCCCTGCCTGATCGATTAGCAGGTGAGCCGTCCAAGCGCTCAAAATAATGACGCCTGCCGTCGGTGTGAATAGAATGCTAGCGCCCAACGCGATCAGGATGGCTGGCGTGATGGCGTGTGCACATGCGGCGAAAGCGTTGTCGTCATCAACCACGACGGATCCATCGGCCTGCGGTGAGATCTTAAAAAATAAGGAATGGGGCTCACGCGACGTGACGGTCGTGCCGCGTGCGATGGATACTGGGCTCGGTATGTTGGCCACAGCGGTCGTGCCACCGCCATGAAACGTGACGGTGATGGTGTCGTTGCGCTTCATCAGGCAGGCGTCGAGCGCGAGCCACGTATCCGGCCCGGTCTGCGTTGGACGAATGCACATATGTATCGGGCGGTCCCACTGAATGGCGACAGCAATACCGTCGGCCAAGCCTGTGGCAATGGCGTGCGCGTTGGGTGACTGCGGATCGGGCGCAATCGTGATGTCGACGTGGCGTCGGCGATGTCGTAGCGCGCGCTCCAAAAGGTCAGGCAAAACGGCGCAAATGCCGCCGCCGAGGAGTAGTGCGGGGTTGCCGCCGGTTGCTTGTGCGAGCACACCAGGCAGGCAAGAGGACAGGGCGACACCAAAGAAAAACATGGCTGCGGTCGACATCTCAGCGCACCCCCATGACCATTGCCGCCCACGGTCCAAGGGCGGTTGAATTGCAGAGCAACGGTGCCAGAACGAGGCCCATGCCGGCGGCGGAATTTTTCGCATAGAGGTGGATCAGCAAGCCTAGGCCCGTCGTAACGAGCAGTAGTGCAACGCCAGCAGCGCCACAGAACAGGGTGACCAACAGCACGATCCAGAGTGCAACCCGATGCGTGTTCAGGTGCAAGCGCTGATACAGACGCTGTGCGAGTCGTAACAGTGTACGCTGACTCAAAAAGGCCGTGCCGACGGCGATGGCGAAAGCCGCCAGACTCAGTGTGACATCCCGCGGCCCAATCGGCGTTGCCAAAAGCGTTGCTGTTTCTGGAAAAAGTAAGCTTCCGCCCGGCAGCAAGACAAGGGCCATGCAGGTTCCGTAAAAGGTGAGTCGAGCGGCGCCATGTGCGACGATTTGGGCTGGGTTGCTCGGCTGGCGTGTGTGTGCACACAGTATGCTTGTTGCGGCTGCCGTTGCGCCCGGTGCCGCGACGCAAAGTGCGCCGGCCCACATTCCGGAGATGACCGCCGCCCAGCGTTGCCTGAGCGTTGTGGGTGCCGCGTTCTGTGTGGGTTGTATGCCTGGCGATCGCAACAAAAGACTCGGCAGCGTAAATAGCCCCAGTAGTCCGACGGCGAGCGTTTTACCGACGGTCAGCAGGGAGAGGGGGGCGCTGAGCCAGAGGATCACGCCGATCAAGCCCGTGAGACAAAAGAGTATCAGTGCGCCCAAGCCGCGGCGGCCGTTTTCCCAAAGTCCGCTGTGTGGGCTGCCACTCGTGGGCTTTGTCATGCAGGCGATGGCGGCAAAGGCCGTGAAGCCCCATGCCAACCAGCGCTGGTGTCGCGCAATGGTTTGAAGCAGGCCGGGCAGTAGCGTTGGTCCGAAGCATAAAAGCGTGACGGTGAGCAGGGCCGTGGCCAGAAGCCCGCCCGTGCTGCTCTCAAAGATGGCGCGTCCGGCTTGGCCGTCGTGGCGTAGACGAGCCATTGCGGATCCTGCGAACGCAAAGCTCTCGTCCGGAGCAGATGCCAGGGTGGCGGAGACGCTATTGGTCATGGCGTAGCCCGCGATGATGCCCGTCAGTAGGGCGATACCTGATGCGTGGTCAACGTAGGCGATGACGGGGTAGCCCAGGCTCAAGATGAAAAAGAGGTGTAGGCCGGGCACGCAGGCAAGTGCTGCGCCGATTATTCCTCCACCAATTGCTGACGCCCCCCAGAGTAGCCCGATCATCGTTGATACCTGCGCATGCGATTCCCCCCATTTTGCATTTGCACAACAAATCATGTCCGATTCGGGGGCGTTTCGCAAGCTTCTAGGGGTCTGCGTCATTTATCAGCCTTACGGCAAATTGGCGAAATGGAATGTTGGACTTTCGGCGCTGCCGCCCTATGCTCCTATGCGTTGGTTATGAAGCGAGGAGGATGGATTGATGCTGAGTGATTTGAGACATGAAGTCTGTGGGACGCTCCCCGCGCGAGTCACTCGACAATGCGATTGTGCTCGAAATGGTTTCGCAGATGGCGCTAGCCTGAATAATTCACCAACCCATTCACAGTAGTCGCAACACGATTAACACCAGAGTTTTAGCCGCGGATTACACGGATGGAACGGATTGTTGGAACGGTCCAGCTTCTATCCGTGTAATCCGTGGTCTTCTTCGTTTCGTAAAAAGTAGATGAATAGATCAGACTAGGAACTTTTTTGCTGAATCCTGCGATCAATACGATCCCGGAACACATTGCCAACAAGCACGACACGCGTAAGCACGGTCCTGCCGCGACCTATGGTCAGCATGACGCACGAACAGAAAAAGGGAAACTGGCTTAATGAAAACATTTATTGGGTTTGTACTACTCGCTGCTGTGGTTGCCGCGTTGTATGTGGTGCCAATGTATACTTGCACGCCGTGTGAGGGGCAGGGGCGGGTCGCCGCCAAGACGCAAAAAGTGACGTGCAGTTCCTGCAGTGGCAAGGGCGCGCGAAAGTCGATGAGCGCGAAAAAAGGCGTCAAATCGATGGGTGGAAACAAGATGATGTGTCTTCAATGCAAAGGCGTTGGCCATTCTATCCACAATGTCTCCAAGGGCGGCACCTGTTTGATCTGTCAAGGGAAGGGCAAAGTCGCTGCTCGTACACGCATCGCTGAAGGGACGGAATGATGACGCGAAACGATCTAAAACCGACTGGACGTTGGCGCTGCACAGGCATCGTGACGGCCTGTATAGCGCTCGTGTCTGTGGCTAATGTGTCCTTGGCGCAGGGCGGTCCGCCGAATTTTCGCATGGCGCGCCTTTTCAGTATCGAGGCCGTCAACGAAACCGACGCTCAGCTTAGTTTTTTCGTTGGGCAGGCCGGATCCTATCGCATTCTTGCACGCGACGTTGCTGATGGTGAAGAGCGCGTTGTCACGACGGGTTCCGTGTCGCGCGCGGGCGTTAGCTCGTGGGTTGATAAAGGGGTTCTTGATGCTCCCGGTCAGCGCTTTTATGCGGTGGATGTGACGATTCCAAAATCGCCCAAAGGGCGTTCCTTTGATTGGGGTCTGTATGTTCATGAGCGTACCGCAGATGCATCCCATCTGGTCTCGTTCCCTTTGGACGTTACTGAAATGACACGCCTGCAGGGGCCGTTTGGCAAGCAGTTGATGTACGGTCTTGCGGCAGGAACAAGCACCAACGATGCGGATCGTGTCGCGGTCATGAATGCCGATGGAGAATGGGTCTCCGCCTATCTCGTCAAAGCTGCCGACGGCGAGGCGCAATGGCGCGACGCTGATCTGAAAACACCCTCGTCACTCGAAATGCAAGCAGGGCGGGCGTTTTGGATCCACCGAAAATCAGGCGATCCGTACATGACATCGAAGGGCATTTTCGCAGGTCCGCTGCCAACGCAGCCGGTTGCGGTACATTTCACGTCAGCGGCTCGAGGCATCACACCGTTCGGGGTGTATGGGCCTGAACCAAAGCGACACAGCAATACCGAAAAGGCCGTGCGCTATTCCACCGCCGCCAATCAGCTTGGTTTCGCGACGCTGGGCAGCGGCGGGAGCACGGCTGACATTCGTCGTGACGGTGAGCTAGGCGATCAGATATGGGTCTGGGGTGGCGATGGCTGGGCCAAACGCTATTGGTTGATGGGGCATCTTGGCGACAAGTGGGACGGCAAATGGTGGGATCCACAGGCCAACGATTTTGCCGATTTTTCATTGGAACCCGGTGTTGGTTACTACTACGTGCATCGCACGAATAATTGGGGCGGAACGGATTTCGATTGGGCACCTTAGCGTGTCTGCGACGGCGTATTTCCCGTGTAAATTGGCGGTTTTAGGTGGCTCCCAAAGGGGAAAGACGCTGGCGGCCACGGTGCGATTCTGAGTTTATAGTTGACCGAAGTGGGGATCAAATCGTAGATTACGCGGTTTTCGAGTCGAGAAATCCAGGAGATTGAGGATCCATGCCTAATTCAAAGAGTGCGCTGAAGCAGATGAAGACGTCCGAAATCAAAAGGGACGCCAATCGTACCGTCAAAAGTGGTTTAGTTACCAGTCGTCGCCGTTTTTTGGAAACCGCTGCTGCTGGGGATGCTCCCGCTTCTGAAACCGCCTTCCGTCAGTACTGCTCGGAACTCGATAAAGCCGTGAAGAAAGGCGTCATTAAGGCCAACAACGCCGATCGACGCAAGTCGCGCGCTCATTCACGTGTT
The DNA here is from genome assembly GCA_028822745.1 of Kiritimatiellia bacterium. Classification (GTDB taxonomy): domain Bacteria; phylum Verrucomicrobiota; class Kiritimatiellia; order UBA8416; family JAIOPI01; genus JAPKCZ01. Next base: position 19,820 of record JAPKCZ010000007.1, read on the forward strand.
GCTGCGCTTTCGGCCTAATCCGATATAGCGCACCTTCCTTGCTGTTCCGTTCCGCAATTGCATGCGTGGAATTGTGCCCAGTGCCTGTTTCGGATGCGTGTGGGTGCACTGTTCTTTCCACGTAGTTGCGCGCGCCAGCGTGTGGATCTTCAGTGTATGTAGCCTATGGCGAGGGGGGAGAATCCACCCGCTGGCGCCGGGCAGCTACACGCGCGCTAACAGGCTTAACCGTTACGTTTCCCCGCCTCAGAGCGACGCGCTAACAGGCGCGTCTACCAGTATTCGACAACGCTTTCGACGATGTCGTGTGCGAGGTCGGCCGTAGCCAAGGGTAGGGCCGTGCGCTTGGATGTGCCCATGTCGCCGCTGAAATCAAAGAATGTTTGACCTGCGACACGTCGTTTGGTCATCACTTCACCTGAGACTCTGCGTGTCAGTAGAATGTCGGCTTTAATACGCATGCGGTATTCAACGGCTGACTTCGTTTCATCACGATCGTAGCGCAACGGCTCGAGCTCGAAATCGACGAGTGTGACTTCGAGGAGAATATCCGCTTCGCCTTTGTCCAGGACGCGCAGCGTTCCGTCACGCTGAAATTCCTGGATCGTCGAGCGTGTTGCGTCAGATTCAATCAGGGGCTCGCTTGTGTTGTTGGCAAAGGCGGGTACGTGTACCGAGGCGATATCAGAGGGCAGGCTGGAACCTAAGCGGTATCCCGCGCAGCCTGTGACGTGCAGTGCCGCGACGAGGGCCACTGTAGGAAGAATGAAACAAAGGAAGGCGCGTCGGCCCTGACGAGATAGTTTCACTGAGTTATTCACTGTTTTTCTGCTCCTCAATCTGTTGCTGGAGTACGGCAACGCGTTTCTGAACACGATCAAACTGTTCGGACGTCGGAAAGCGACCTGAAAAATCGTTATAAGCAACCACCGCCGCTTCAGGACGCTTCGCGATGCTATCATAATACACTGCCCGTTCAAAAATCATATTCGAAAGGCGCAATTTCAAGGCGTCACGCGCCGTCCGCGCCTCATCTGCATCGGGCATGGATGGATAGTCGCGTAAAACGCTCACCAGTGACGATAGCGCCTCCTGAGCGCGCGCCTCGTCACGTGGGTTCTTGTTGGCGATGGCGGTCAGACTGTTGGCGCGGTGGAAGGCCGCGTTGGAAACGAAGGCACTTTTCGGGTAGCGCAGCATGACGCGTTCGTAAGCGTCAATCGCATCAGCGTACTCTTTGCGGTCTTCGTAAATGGCGCCGATAAAGAATTGCGCCTCTGGCGCGCGCTCCCAATTTGGCGCGTTTTCGACAATTTTTTCGTACAGTGGCAGTGTTTTGGCTGAGGATGCGCCCATCATGACCAAGCCGTTCTCGTTCTCAACGCGGATCAAGTTGGCGACCTTGAATTGCTCCGCCACGACGTCTTTGTAGGACATCTTGCCGGGGTAATATTTGACGATGTACTGATATTCAAGAAAGGCATCCTCTAGATCGCCCTTTTTGACGAGGCTTTCTGCGTATAAGCGTTGTGCTTCAGGGGCTTCCTGTGAGTCATGGAACGAATGGACGAGATTGCGGTATGCTTTGCGCGCTTTCTTGTCTTCGCCCTTGAGACGCAGCGCTTCAGCATAGGCAAATTGGTCTGCTGAGGTTCTTTTTTCGGCCTTTTTGAAGAAACCAGGTCGCTTACGTTCAATATGAAACCGGGACGTCTGCGTGCGAATCAGAGTGTCGGGTCCTTGTGCGTCAACGGATGGGACAAGGGCCATGGTCATCAGTAGAACTGAGGCCGTCCGAACAAGGAAATAGTGATGTGTGGCTTTCATTTGCATAGAATTAGTGGACGGACTCTAGCCCTAAAGAATGGACGCCGTCAATAAAAGCCCTAACCTGATCTATTCATCTACTTTTTACGAAACGAAGAAGACCACGGATTCCACGGAT
>JAPKCZ010000203.1 GCA_028822745.1 Kiritimatiellia bacterium
CGAAGACAGCCTGGGCGTATCGGTCATCTCCCGCGGCCGACCGGCGAAGATCGTATCCCTCAACGCCTACCCCATGGAGAATATCTGGGCCTAGGAGTATAACCATTCGCACAAGGAATTGAATTTGATATGAATAGCCCAAACATCGTTTACGTCATGGCAGACCAGTTGCGTCGGCAATCTTGCGGATATGCCGGCGATGCGCTGGCGAAAACACCGAATATTGATCGCTTAGCAGATGAGGGCATGAGTTTTGATAATGCCGTGGTGTCGATGCCGGTCTGTAGCGCCTATCGCGCTTCGCTGTTTACCGGGAAGTACACGACGTCGACCGGCATGGTCATCAACGAGATACGCCTGAACCCAGATCACCACCCGCGTTGCTTGGCGCATTGCCTGGACGATGCCGACTACGAACTTGGGTATATCGGCAAATGGCATCTTTGGGCGAACCGGCTGGGGAATCACGAGGACCCCACAAACTCGTTCGTGCCACGCGGTCCACACCGTCTGGGTTTTGACGGCTACTGGGCTGCTTATAATTTTCACCACGACTACTATGGCGAGCACGCGTACTACCATGAAGAGACCCCCGAGAAGATACACTTCCCGCAAGGGACCTACGAGCCGGACGGCCAGACCGATATGGCGATCGATTACATCAAAGCGCAGGCCAATAGCGAAAAGCCGTTTTCGCTGGTGTTGTCTTTCGGAACGCCGCATGACCCATGGGTGAAGGACAATGTCCCGGAGGAATACTACGCCATGTTCGAGGACGTGACGTTTGACGTTCCACCCAATTGGCGGCAGGAGATCGACGCACCGTATAGCGATGCCTGGTCGAACATGGAGAAGACGCCCGCGATGTTGGACGAGTGGATGCGCGTGGACTATGCGATGACCGCTAATCTGGACTGGAACATCGGACGACTGCAGAACGCGATTCGCGAAGCGGGGATCGAGGATAATACGGTTTTTGTCTTCACATCAGACCACGGAGAATGCTTCGGTGCACACGGCAGAATGAAGAAGAACATCTTCTATGAAGAGGCTGCGCGAGTGCCGATGATCGTAAAGTGGCCCGAGGCCATTCCTGCGGGGCACAAGAGTGATGCATGCCTGAGCAATGTGGACATCATGCCGACGCTACTGGGGCTGATCGGGGTGGATGTTCCCGACGCAGCCGAGGGCATGGACCTGAGCCACTGCGCCCGTGCTGAAGCAGGCCCAGAACCCGAGTTCGCGTTTCTCCAGAACACCGGTGCGTGCGCCGCGTGGCAAGACGGCCACGAATGGCGAGCCATTCGGACGAAACAGTACACCTACGCCGTCTACAAGGCCGACGGCAAGGAGCTGCTTTTTGACAATGCGGCAGATCCCTACCAGAGGGTCAACCTGGCCGCGGCAGATAAGTCTACAGAGCCAACGGAAGGCGTTCGAGCAGAACTACGCCGAAAAATGGATGCCAAGATGGCAGAACTGAAAGACGGTTTCGAGGTATCTTCCTTCTACCGGGAGAACTGGGTGTCCGAAGATCGTCTGATCATGAGCACCGCGAAGAGCAATTAGAGGTAAAGATTAATACGTTGGTCCAGAAATCTCGCGCAAGATGGTCAGCATATCTAAAAACTCCAAATAGTCTTTAGCACAATCTAGGGTCTCGGTAGTTCCCTAAGTTGACGCGCGTGCGGTGCCGAAAGAGCAGTATATACCAACTTATCGCTTACCGGATGGTGACGTTGTGCACGAAATCATTGATCTCCATCTGAGTCAGGGCGTCCAGCTTTTCGTCGCCGATCGTGATGTCCTCGAAGGTGATGTCTCGGATGTGACTTTTCTCCGATTGGCCGCGGATTCCGATCATCTCGGCGGGCGAGTCCAGCAGCTCTGTATAGTAGTCTTTGTATTTGGTGGCCTCTGGGGGGACCGACTCGAGCACCTCGGCACTGGGCTTCTCGAGTAGATGGATATGGCGGAAGGTGACATCGTGGATACTGCCGAGGTTCTTGTCCACCGTCCACCACGTCTCGCAGATGCGTAGATCGACGATCGGCTTGAAGGTACGCTCGATCCGAATCTCTTCGAAGCGCATGTGGCTAACATCGGCTTTGTCGCTGACGAGGATTCCGATCACGCCCTGGCAGCACGGATGCGTCGCGTGGATCACATCGCAGTTGCGGATGGTGACGTTGGAGATCGGCTTGCGCGTTTCGTAGGTAGTTCCGAATGCATAGCCCCAGTCGCTCCAGATGACGCAGTTCTCGACGAGCACGTTGTTCACCTCGCCGCCGGGCAGTTCGTTGTCGGGCTCGACCAGAAAGCAATCGCGATTGCCGGTGTCCATGGCTTTGATGGCAATGCCATCATCGCGATTGCGAAGGAAACAATTGCGAATCACAACATCGCAGCTCGATATGGTGTTGATCCCGTCGGAATTGTAGAACGCGCTGATCTGCTTGATGTTCTCGACGCGGCAGTTCTGGCATCGGTAGAGGCTTAGCGTCCAGCAGGTGGCACCGATCAGCGTGATGCCCTCGATTTGCACATCGGTGCATCGGTTCATGCTGATGGGGTTCTTGCGGACGTGGTCGGCGGCCAGCGCGGTGGTGTCGATCACACCACGGCCCCGGATGGTTACATTCTCGGCATCCCACGCGCTGACGAAATGCTGCAGGTGCCGAAGCTCGTGGTGGGGATTTGTTTCGATCCGTTCGAAGGGCTCCTTTTCGCCGACGGTGGCGCGAAGCACAGCGCCGGGCGCGAGGTAGAGCGTCTGGTGACTCTCCAGCACGATCTGCGGGGTCTCATGCACTCCCGGGCCTATGAACAGCACGTTCGGGTCGTCGGGGTCGGGCACATTCTCTTCCGGAAGGTCCGCGAAAATGTGCAACACGTGGCCCGTGTCGCCATGGGCTTCCACGGAGACCTGTTGTCCGGGGAGGAGCGTGAATTCGATGGTGTCGTCGTTGACTTTCGGGCTGATTTGGTAGGAGAGCGGGCGAATCGTCGGTTCAACGATGGCGCGTTTGCACCGGACCTGGACCGTCACGGGCTGATCTGTTGTCACCTGGGCGAAGGAGGCGACGTTGAGCGAGAACTGCTTGGCGACATCAGGCCCGACCCCATAGGGGCCCGGCTGGTCCAGCGTCAGGGGATCGCGCCAGTTGAAGACGTAGGAAAGGGTGCAGGGAATCGTTTCGCCATTGACGTTCAGATCGAAATCATCGGAGGGCGCAAGCGAAGGGTTCGGTTGGGTTTCAAGTCGCATCGGTGGGTCCTGTCAGTTGATAAATGTTTTGATTTATAGTACTCGCGGCATCCCTGTCACGCAAGGATCCCAAGGTCAGAGAAACGGCATCCAGCGAAATCACAAAGACGTCTGGGACAATATCCTAGAACCCGTCGTCTCACAACACGTCTCTTGCCGGGCATGGGCAGTGGCCGTTCAGTTCTCTGTAAGGCCTTGTGGATGCAAGACCTGCGAGCTGGAAACCCGTCCGTCGCCCCGCTTTCCTGTGTGTGCGTGTGTGGGTGTGAACGGTCGTCTCCCTCACACACAAACTCACAGACTCACACACGGTGTCCGCACCGCCCCTATTCACGCCTGAGAGCGATGGGTCAATAGCCAGTCGTACAATTCAGGACCATCATATGTTTGGGTCCATGAATCGTGAGCTGTATCGGGGTAGACCGTGAAACGAACATCAGCGTCGCCTTCGCGAAGCCATTTCACCATCCTGACCGAATCACTGATCGGCACCACGTCATCCATGGCGCCGTGAAAGCACCAGGTGGGAGTACCTATGAAATTGGAAGGATTAATGAATGCACCCGGGCCGCAGATGGGTGCAATTGCAGCAAAACGTCCGGGGCAGGCGTTGGCCAGGGTCCACGTGCCGTTGCCGCCCATCGACAAACCCGTGAGATAGATCCTACTGTGATCGATGTCGTGCTGATCGAGGGCATTGTCGAGCAATGCTGTGAGAGAATCCGTTTCCCACCACGAGTCTGCGGGGCATTGCGGCGCAACCACAACGAACGGAAGCTCGAGGCCGTTCTCAAGCTGGGCGGGCAGACCGCATTCCTTGACCTTGGCCACATCGCTGCCGCGCTCTCCCGCGCCATGCAGGAACAGAAGCAAGGGAGGGGGCGATGCAGGTGTTTCCTCGGGAAGGTAGAGAAGATAGTCCAGTTCGACTTGTTTCGTTATCTCGGTCGCAAGGTGTTGATTCGATTGTTTCATAGTCCATCCTCTATTCGATAAGTGACAGTTCTTCCCATACGTCGATCATGCGCCCCGGTCTACCCGTCGTCCCAATTGGGGCATGGCAGGTACCGGTTGGTGCTCAGGTCGGCGCTCATATGTCTTCCGAACTTTATGCTTCCGCTTGCCGCAATTGCTCGCGGTGCGCAAGTATCTCCGACATCTCTTCGGGCGTGCCAACGCAGGGGGAAGCATCGCCCGAGGCCGCGTCGAGCATGGCCTGCGAGACCTCGGACGCAATAACACTGTCGCGCGCAGTGGGCAGAAGACCGGGCACGCCCGTGTCCAGCGCCTGGGCGAATCGTTCGCACATGACATCGAGCTTCTTGCCGCCGTAGGGGCCTTCCTTCACTTCCGTGCGGCTCACGCCGTGGAACTCTATGCGGGCGGTCCCGAAATCATGCTGCATCCGAATCACGCCCTTGGTGCCGATCACGTCGATACCGCACCGGACGACCTTCGTCTCCGCCATCTGGCCATAGGAAAATCCCTGTGTGATGCTGAAGACGATACCGTTCTTGAAGCAACCGTGTGCGTTGATCCACCAGGGATCTTTCCAGCTCCACATCCTGACTCCCTGGGCGTGCCACGTGTCGAACTCGCTGCCGGCGTACCAGCGTGCGACGTCGACATAGTGCATGCCGCAGTCGTGGAAAGGCGGCCCTTCGGGTCCGTGTCCTTCCGTGGGCATCAGCCCGGACG
>JAPKCZ010000204.1 GCA_028822745.1 Kiritimatiellia bacterium
GGGATCCATTGTCTGCCACCTTTGTTAATTAGAAGGGTTAGGCACCGAGTTTGATGCCGGAGAAGGTCAGGAACCCAATCGCCATCAAACCAGTGATCAAAAAAGCCATGCCCAGACCACGCAGGCCTTCGGGAACGTTTGAATATCGGATCTTTTTACGGATGGCTGCCAGCAACATGATGGCGTAGGCCCAGCCGATTCCCGACGAAAATCCATACACCGTGCTCTGTGTGAAGGTGTAGTCACGCTCAACCATGAACAGTGAGGCACCCAAGATGGCGCAGTTCACCGTGATGAGCGGGAGGAAAATACCAAGTGTGGTGTAGAGCGGCGGGAAAAAGCGATCAATGACGATTTCAACGATTTGCACCAGAGATGCAATCACTGCAATGAAGCAAATGAAGTTGAGGAAGGACAAATCCATGCCGGCCAACGTTGCGTTGCCGGTCCAGGCCAGCGCGCCGCCTTCGAGCAAATAGGTTTTGATGGCCCAGTTCAACGGGCAGGAGATGGTCAACACGACGATCACGGCCAAACCGAGGCCCGTCGCGGATTCCAGTTTCTTGGATTGTGCCAGGTAGGAGCACATGCCCAAGAAGTAGGCCAAAAGAATGTTCTCCACGAAGATGGAGTTAATGCAGATGTTGATCAGGTCTTCCACGGCGGCAATCCTTGATTAGTTATCTTCGCGAAGGGTTTTGGAAATAAAGGTACGTTGCGCCCAGATGAGGAGTGCAATAATGATGAATGCTCCGGGAGGCAAGACCATCAGCAGGTTTCCGCTGTAGGATGCGGGCATGGCTTGGATACCGAGCAAGGTGCCGGATCCGAGCCATTCGCGGATAGCGGCGACGGCCACGAGGATGATGCTGTAGCCGAGCGCGTTTCCCAGACCGTCGAGCATCGAATCTCTGACGTTGTTCTGAAGCGCAAACGCTTCGGCGCGTCCCATGACGATACAGTTTGTGATGATCAGCCCGACAAACACGCTCAACTGCTTGCTGATGTCGTACATGAAGGCTTTCAGGACCTGGTCGGCGATAATGACAAGCGTTGCGATCACGCAGAGTTCAACGATCATGCGGATTTTCGTCGGAATTAGTGTGCGCAGCGCGGAAATGGTCATGTTTGACAACACGAGCACGAACGTCAGGGCGACACTCATGACCATCGCCGTATTCACTTGTGTAGTGACGGCGAGCGCCGAACAGATGCCGAGCATCTGCCAGGTGATCGGGTTGTTGTCGAACAACGGATCTTTAATGATTTTTTTCGCGGATGCCATGCTCAAGAACCTTTCAGCGTGCTGAAATGGGCGTTGTACACCTTGAAGTCACTATTAATAAATTTGGTCATGCCGTTACTAGTCATGGTTGCGCCGGAAGGGCCGTTAACAGATGCATGGTCTGCTTTGGCGCTAGGTTTTAGCACGCGGAAATAGTTGATTTTGCCGTCGGTTATCATTTCCTTGCCCTTGAACTGATCGAGGAACCACTTTTTGTCGACGTCGCCACCCAGACCGGGCGTTTCAAGGTGATCATATACGGCAAGGCCGGCGATGGTTGCTTGATCGCTTTCGAGCGCCAGATAACCTTTAACAACAGACCAGAGCCCCATACCGCTGACATGAATGGCGTAGCGTTTTCCGCCGGACTCAGGATTGGTGTAGACGAAGTAGGGGTAGTATTGCTTGAGTTTGGTCTCTAAGTCGCGACCATTGATTTCCTCAACAGTGAGATCAGAGACCGCTTTATTGGTGACCATGTTTCCTGTGGAATCGAGGACGAAGCCAGTGACGGCAGATTCGAAAATGCTCGCGATTTCTTCGTCGGACATCAGGCGCTTGCCTTTGTCGTTGGCGACAGGGACGCCGAAGGCTTGCAGTACTTTGGAACGCAGGTCCAACAGTTTGTTGTGGTCCTGGCGCGGCTTGAGACTTGAATTCACAGCCGACAGACCAAGACTGCAAACGATGCAGATTATTGCTGCAAAACCAATGACTTTTCCGTCGCCACCCATTATGCCGTCCTCCGTCGGATATGTGCTTCCACCACGTAATTGTCAATCAGCGGGGCACAGACGTTCATGAAGAGGATAGCAAGCATGGCACCCTCGGCGTAGGCCGGGTTGGCGATGCGCACGATGATGATGATGAAGCCAACTAAAAACCCGTAAATCCACTTGCCGGTCTTGGTTGCGGCTGCCGAAACGGGGTCGGTGGCCATAAAGACGGCTGCAAATGCGTAACCGCCGATGGCAAGGTGGTAGTATGACGGTAATTGCGAATATGAACTATCACCGAACATATTAAAGAGCGTGGCGCCGGCAAATAGGCCTAGAAGGGTAGCGAGCATGATTTGCCAGGACCCGATGCCGGTGGCAATGAGCACGACAGCACCAAACAGGCATGCCCAGAGGCTCGTTTCGCCAATGCTGCCAGCAATCGCGCCGTTGGCCAGTGTCATCCAGTCAAAACCGGCTTCGCACAGTGCGGCGACAGGCGATACGTCCTGCGGAAGGTTGGCAACCACGGCTAGTGCGGTCGCACCCGAGAAACCACTCACGGCTTCGCCACCGGCGACCAATGAGGTCCAGACCTCGCCGGAAAGTTCAGCGGGGTAAGCGAAATAGAGGAATGCACGCGCGGTAAGCGCCGGGTTCAACACGTTCATGCCGGTTCCGCCGAAGACTTCTTTTCCGATCACAACACCAAAGGATACTCCGACAGCAACTTGCCAGAGCGGAACGGTGGGGGGCAATACAAGCGGGAAGAGCAGGCCTGTAACGAGGAAGCCTTCGTTGATCTCGTGACGTCGGGTGCAGGCAAAAAGCACCTCCCACAAGCCGCCAACGGCGTATGAGGTGAATATAATGGGCAGTACAATGAGCGCCCCGCGCAGTATATCGGCGGCCATGCCCTGGGTTGCACCCATGTTGGCTATGTTGTGCTGGTGGCCTGCGTTCCACATACCAAAGAGGGTGCAGGGGATCAACGCGAACACAACCGTGATCATCACACGTTTTAGGTCAATGGCGTCGCGGACGTGGGCGCCTTCTTCAGTGACCTCGTGCGGTGTAAACGTGAAGGTGTCCTGGGCATCAAATAATGGCCAGAGTTTCTCGTATTTACCGCCCTTATTGAAAAGGGGGCGGATCTTGTCGTGAAGTTCGAGGATTTTTTTCATAAAATGTTGTGCTTTTGGCGCAGTATCAGCTGATGCCTTCTTCTTCCATGATCTGGCTCAAGCCGTCACGGATAATGCTCTGAATTTCCGTCTTACAAGGGCAGACGAAGTCGCAAAGCGAAAAATCTTCGGGAACCACCTCTAGGAGGCCCAGTTTAGTCGCTTCTTCGGTGTCGTTCGCCATAATGGCGCGGATCAGGAAGTCGACCATGATGTTTAAAGGCATCACTTTGTCGTAAAGTCCGGTCAAAACGAGGGCTCGTTTGCCGCCGTTGCGGTTTGTGTGGAGGTTTCTTTCTCCGGAAGGCCCTCCTGCCCAGGTGGATACAAATGCGCGGCTGAAGCTCAGGAGTTTCTTTCCAGGGGTTAGCCAGCCCATGAAGGTGCGTTCTTCACTTTCAATGAGCAGGGTGATGCTGGACTGCATGAGTCGCAGCGCGCCCTCGGCTGCAAGTGTGGTGCCGGAAAGGGCGTCGCCGTTGATGACGCGTACGTCACCCGGTTTTGAAGCTTCTTTAAGGAGAGCGCTGATGTCGGCCCCCATACGGACACGGTAATGGTTGGCCGCATCGGCTTTAGCGCCGCTGCCGCCAATGGAGATGACGCGTGACGCGGGGAGGGCGCCGTCTAGGAAAAGTCGGCCAATGAGGACCAAATCGGCGGCGTTTATCGTCCAAATCAGCTCATCTTTGCGAAGTGGGTCGACTTTGGCAATGTGAACGCTGGTATTTCCGCTTGGGTGTGGTCCCGCAAAGGTATGTACATCAACGTTTTGAGTCGATATTAGGCTGTCGCCGGCCGTTGGGGATACGCAGAGGTTGATTTTGCCTTCGGTCAGGCGTCCAAGCAGCGTAATTCCGGCCGTAAAGGCTTCTGGGTCGTCCGAAACCACCACTTCTGCATCGACGCGATGCGGTCCGGTGTTCATGGCGTTGACGAAAATTGATTTGGGCGTGGTTTTAGGATCGGCTGCAATATCGAATGGGCGTTGACGCAGCAGGGAGATGTAGCTTGTCGAAACCAAATGTTCCAAGAGTTCTGTGCGCGGCGCTGAGGCTAGCGTGCCTGTGGTGTAGCGGGCGAACGATTCAATCTGCTCTTCAGCGTCCGGCTGAATGACGATCTGTTCAACAAAGCGACGTTGGCCGCGTATGATGGACTGAATTTTGCCACCCATAGGGGCACGGATCTTGAAATTGGCGTTGTTCTTGTCCTCGAGCAAAACGGAGCCACGCTTGACGTGATCGCCCTCTTTTACAATAAGGCGTTGCTTCACACTAGGGAACTCCAACGGGTAGGCGATCGCCGTCGTGACGTCGAGCCGATCCACAATGTTGGTGCCGGGTTTTCCGCCAAGTTTCAGGTCGAAACCTTTTTTAATGTTGTAATCTGCCATAATCAGCAAAACCCACTGGTATTTCGCGAGGAACCCGAAGCAATGGTGCCTCCGGATCGGTAATGAAGCCGAACAATATGCGAGTAATGTCGGACCCTGTCAAGTGCATGCGCGAACGAATAGAAAATTTTTACACGGGATGGAATCTCGCCTACAGGATTGAACTCAGATCGTGCACCTGCGTAGTATAGACCTCGGAAGTTGGTTTTATTCACAGGCACTGTTGTGCCGTTATGAAGCGATTTTGATGAATCCTGATGCAATAGTGATAGGTGTTGGTTTGGCGATGTACGGCACCGCCTCCGTTCTGGCTGTGTTTGCTCTCCTGAAGCCGTTTCCGAAGGCTCGCCAATTCAGTACACTGTGCATGGTCCTGGGCC
>JAPKCZ010000205.1 GCA_028822745.1 Kiritimatiellia bacterium
TGGGCGTCACGGGCGTGGTTCTTGAATATCGCACCAAGCGCCATCACCCGGCGCCGTTATTGGACGCACAACGTGCCATTCGAACCATACGCTCACGTGCAGCGTCGCTGAACATCGACCCAACTCGAATCGGGATTCTCGGCTTTTCGGCCGGCGGCCATTTGGCCTCTACGGCAGGCACGCATTTCGACGACGGGAATCCGGATGCGTCCAATGCTGTCGACCGCGTCAGCTGCCGACCCGACTTCATGGTGCTCTGTTATGCTGTGATCGCCTTTGGTGAGCCGTTTACGCACAAAGGTTCTCAGGAAAATCTGATTGGACAATCTCCTGAGCCGGAGCTGGTAAAGCTTCTTTCGAATGAAAAGCAGGTCACGAAAGACACCCCGCCGACGTTTCTGTTCCACACCGACGAGGATGGGTGTGTCCCGCCACAGAACAGTGTCGCCTTCTATCAGGCGTTGCACGCTGCCGAGGTGCCTGCCGAACTGCACATCTATCGTAAAGGGCACCACGGCGTCGGACTGGGAGAGAGTATTCAGGGAACCCGCGACTGGTCGGCGGCATGCGCCGAATGGATGCGCGGCATGGAGCTGCTAAGCGCGCCTTGACCGGCAGGTCGCCAGCGCTGTTTACCAAGCGCGCAAGGGCGAGGACATCAGGCGGTAGTAGAACTGTGCCGCTGTATTGGTTGCGATGGCCTCAAACGTCAGATCCCCGAACACGTTGACCTGCAGTGTCGTTGGTGAAACAACGTGCCAATCGGTTGCGCTGGTTTGCAAGTTGGTTGAGGCCTGAATCGTATAGGCCTGGCCGGGAACGGCGGGCCACTGAATCGTGACGCCGTTACTGATGACCGATGTGCGGAGTTCTGAAATCATCAGAAAGCTATCTGCATCGTTCGGGTCAGTGCCCGCCTGATATTCATCAAGGTTGTTCACGCCATCGGCATCGGCATGTCCGTTGGTTGTTTGGGACAGATTGCCGAAATACCACTGTTCCCACCAGTCGGGCAGGGTGTCGTCATCTGTATCCTCGTCGCGCGGCACATCGTGCAAGATCGTATACGTGTCTTGGGCCTGACCTTCGTCGTTGAGAAATGTGGCATCCAGACGTCGGTCGGCCACGTCGAGCACAACAGAACCGTGGTCCCATATCGACGCGGCCATCACGGGGTGGTTGAGGCCCACTGTGTTGCCAATTTTCCCAGAACTACCAGCCACCACGTAAACGACACCGGTGCCGGTGGACTGCCGGTACGCCCCATCGCCCGATTCAATGCCGTCGCCTGCATCGGCAATCATGTTCGTTGTGAGTGACCCAGATAAGCCATAGTGCCCCTTTGCAGGATGTGAACGCTCGTACGCGTGGCTATGGCCCGATAGCACCATGTCGACGCCATAAGCGTCCATGAGTGGCAAGAAGCGCTCGCGCATGTCCTTCATGCGCCCATCGCTGTCGGCTGCGTTGTCGCTGTCGTGCGTGCCTTTGGTGTAGGGCGGATGATGCCAGAAGGCGATGATCCACTCCTGCAGCGTGGAGGCCAGATCAAGCTCAAGCCAGGCGTACATCGCGCCATTGGTCGTGCGGTCCGTACCGAATGAATCCAGGCTGACGAAATGAATGTTGGCGAAGTCGAACGAGTAGTACGCCTCCTTGCCGCTCTGTAGTCCACCGGCTTCACCCTGTGTTGGCGGCGAAAAGATGTCGTAGTACGGGCCAACTTCGGTATCTGAATGGGTGATGTTGTTGTAGAATTCATGATTGCCGGGCGTCGTCCAGCAGACGGTTCTTCTTAGCAGTTCAGGGTACTTGTCGAAAAAACCGGCCTGATATTCCGCGTCGGTACCTGAATTGTATGCGTTGTCCCCCAGGGCCAACCAGATGTCGGTATGTACCCCGGTCGACATCGCCAGGTAGGCCTGATAGAGCGCTGCCGACTTAATGTAACCAACCGAACCGTCGGAGGAGTTTCCGTGCGAAAAAGCTTCGCTCGTTCCGGAGTCCCCGATGACCCAAATGCGTGATTTCTTTGGATTGCCCGGAATCGGAGAGGTTTGGAAATAGTGATCCGCATCGTCGCCAACGAAGTCGCCGTCACTTTCTCCGATGGCGTAGTAGTAACGCGTCGCCGGAACAAGGTTGGTCAGTGTTGCTGCATGCTCTGTGGTGGCGTTGGTGACGATCATGCTTTGGCTCAATGCGCCGGGTGTCTGTCCGTAGCGTACGCGCGAGTCCGTGGGGGAACGCGTGCGCCATCGCAGCATGGTCTGGTTCGGCGTTCCGCGCTGTAGGTACGGGCCGCGAATCACTGCGTTACTGATTGTCGTCGACGTCGTTAGTTCGAGGTCAAAGCGCATATCCGGGGACGTTGCCGTGTATTGATGAACGCTCACCGCGATAACGTTTGTGCCTTGCAGCAGTGAGGCGGTATCGAGAAAGTGCTGGAAATAGTAATTGTTCAGGCCACCGCCGCTTTTTGTCGCTGCGCCCGTTGTCGGCCCGATCATTCCCAATGGCATGTTGTTGCGTGTGACTTCGATTCTATTCAGGTAGACGACCGCGCCATCGTCGCGCCGCAGACCAATTTCTGCGGCCGTAAGCGCAGACGCGTTGGTGACAACGAATGAGCGCCGAAAATAGGCCGAGACGTACTTGTTGGTGATGTTGGGGCCATAACCGATGATGGTGGAAAAATCCGGGAGGGAAGGGTCACCGGCGGACTCATAGCCGAGCATGGCGTCGCCCGTAGACCACCCGCTAGCATCAAACGTGGCTGATGCCCAGTTCGTAGGCACCAGCGTGGGGTCCAGGTCGTAATAGCGCCATTCGGTTTCGCGCTGAATATTGGTGTCACCCAGCTGCGCATGCGCAGTTGTTACCAATCCGAAACAGATCAGGAAACAAAAAACACGGCGTTTCATATAAAAATCAGTCATTTAGGCCTCAGGAAGTATTTCGCTTCACCTTCTTGCCTACAATTGTACAGCGGATTGGTCCAAATGCCCAAAAATTTCGATGTGGGATAGTAGCGCTATTCGGTGGTGTTGGCCGTGACCAATTTTTGACTGCGCTGCCGCAAGGTGTTCATCACGGGCGTTTCGCGATGCCGTGGTGGGAGCGCGTCAATTAGGGTGAGCGCCTCACGTGCGGCCAGCGCGGCTTCGCTGCGGCGGCCCATTGTGGTGAGAACTTCTGCTTTGCGCACCAGCCAGCGTTCCCCGCGAGGCGCGTGGGTGATGAGGTCATCGAGCATGTTAAGCGCGTCCTCATGGGACCCCTGGCGGATGGCGAGGTCGCACAGCGCAACCTGTAGCACGCGCGACTGCGGACGCGCCGCGCGCGCACGTTCTAGGCATTGTCGGGCGGCTTTTCCGTCGCCCGCTTGTTCCTGTAGTACGGCGCATCTGAGGAACACGTCGACGGATGGTTTTTCGGAGACATCAATTGCGGACTCGAGGTCGCCGGCTGCCTGCGCGAGCTTGCCCATGGCTTCGTAGATCTCGGAGCGCGCCGTTAGTGCGTATTGGGGTGACACTGCGTCTGCAACACAGGTCGTGGCCAGCGTAATGGCGTCGTCGTGATGGCCTTGTGCGCTCAGCGTACGTGCGCGCAACAGGGTTGTCTTTTCGCCTGCCTGGCCAAGGGCGTCGGCTTGATCGAGGTCGCGCAAGGTTGCCGCGAAATCTGCGTGCTCAAAGGAGAGTTCGGCTCTGGCAACATAATGCGTGGCGTTTGTTGGGTCGGCTGTGATCGTCTGGTTGGCACGCGCGAGACGCTCATGCAGCGGGCCGTGCGCGACCGCGCTGCTGCAGCATGACAGCAGTGCCGTCATGCAGAGCGCCTTTGCCCATCGCGTCAACTCGGTGTCGTGTTTTGCGTTACGCATTCGAGGCCTTGTGTCGATGACGCGCTTAGACCTTCTCCGGAACCTCGAAGCCCTTTCGGTATTCGGTTCTAACGAGTGCATTGGCTTCTTTGGCTCGTGGACCCGTGAACTGTTCTGTTTTGTTATCGAAGGTCAGTTCAGGTCCAAGCATGAAGGGTGTTTTCGAAAAGTCCGTTTTGGCCAGTTCGAGCTGCGGAACCATGCCGTCGATGGTGTGGAGGGTGTCCTCGTGTGTTGCCATTGCCTCACGTGCGGCATCAACCGATGATGTCTTGGCCAGACGGTAGCTGATATTGCCGAGATGGCACATCATGGTGCTTTGGTGCCCGATCTCAATGTCGCAGTTCAAGAGCGACGCATCATCGGCTTGGATGGCTTTGAGGAAATTGGCGACATGACCACTGCCACCGTTGCCATTGTATTGCGCCACCTTCTTTCCATCGAGATCGAAGCCTTTGCCGCCGCCACGACCAATCTGAATGTAGCCCTTCTCGCACATGACGAAGTTGCCGCCGCGACTCCTCCTGTAGAGCGCACCGTCCTTGCCGCCAACCACGCCGGGCATGTTTCGAATATCAATGACGACTTTCACGTCGCGATGTTCCATATACGCGATGTGCATATTGGGCGTGTCGCCGTTGTCGTCCCAGAAACGACCACCGGCGGCCATCACCTTTGTGGGGACGTCATCCCACCCGAGCATGTGCCTCAGGTCGTCGACAAAATGGGGCCCCCAGTTTCCCATCTCGCCGTCGCCCCAATTGAATTGCCAATGCCAGTCGTAATGGAAGCTCTTGCGCATGACGGGTGTCTTTGGGCTCGGCCCGGCCCAAAGGTCGTAGTCACAGGTGGCGGGCGGTTGTCTCGCGGTTTCAATTTTGCCAATTGGCGCACGAGATTTAAGCTGGCTGCAATGCACCCACAACACTTTGCCGTAGCGGCCTTCGGCAATGTCGCGTGCCGCGGCCTGTGGCGCAGGGCATGAACGCTGTTGCGTGCCGGCTTGGCAAATGCGCTTGTACTTTCGCGCTGCTTTTACCATCTGACGACTTTCCCAGATGGTGTGGC
>JAPKCZ010000206.1 GCA_028822745.1 Kiritimatiellia bacterium
TTTTTGGTTTTGTGCCAATCACATTTGCGCCGTTATCCTCGAGTCCCTGCGCCAAGTTCAACGGCGTTTGACCACCGAACTGGACGATGACGCCTTCGCATTTTTCGCGTCGATAAATGTGCAGGACGTCTTCAAGCGTCAATGGCTCAAAGTATAGTCGATCGCTTGTATCATAGTCCGTACTAACCGTCTCCGGGTTACTGTTGACCATGATCGTCTCAAAGCCAGCTTCACGCAGCACAAACGATGCATGCACGCAGCAATAGTCAAATTCGATGCCCTGCCCGATTCGGTTCGGGCCACCGCCAATGATCATAATCTTTCTGCGATCGGAGGGTTCCGCTTCGCCACCTGTACTGTACGTCGAATAAAAGTAAGGTGTGTGTGCCAAAAATTCTGCGGCGCAGGTATCGACCAGTCCATACGAAGGTAGTAAGCCAATGCGCTCGCGTGCCGCTCGTACAGCGTCTTCTTCAGCCTTAAGCAACCAAGCAATTTGCCGATCCGAATAACCGAATTCTTTCGCCTGCAGGAACAGCGCCGGATCCGCCTCTAAGGTGGCGAGATCGCCTGCTGAGGAAATCTCGTCTTCATAGGCAGCCAACTCGGCGAAATGGCGCAGAAACCATCGGTCGATTTTGCAAATCTCGTAAACATGCTCAACCGACCAACCACGTCGAAAGGCCGCATGCACGAAAAACATCCGTTCTGCTGTAGGCCGTTGTATGCCTGCGGTAAGGGCCGCGTCGTCAAGGCTGTCAAAATCGGGGCCCTTGCCATCCGCACCAAAGCCGGCACGACCAATTTCGAGAGAGCGCATGGCCTTCTGAAAGGATTGCTTGAAGGTTCGACCAATACTCATGGTTTCGCCCACAGACTTCATCTGTGTCCCCAACGTGTCGTCGGCGGCGGAAAACTTTTCGAATGCAAATCGTGGAATCTTCGTGACGACGTAGTCGATCGTCGGCTCGAAGCAGGCAGGCGTTTCACGCGTAATATCGTTCGAAAGCTCATCCAGCGTATAGCCAACAGCCAGTTTCGCGGCAATTTTGGCAATTGGGAACCCGGTCGCTTTTGATGCCAGCGCACTTGAGCGGGACACGCGCGGATTCATTTCAATCACAACGACACGACCGTCGTCGGGATTGACGGCAAACTGAACGTTCGAGCCACCCGTTTCAACGCCGATCTCGCGCATCACGGCGATCGAAATGTCACGCAGATTCTGATATTCACGATCGGTCAAGGTCTGTGCAGGTGCAACGGTGATACTGTCGCCCGTGTGAACGCCCATTGGGTCGATGTTTTCAATCGAACAGATAATGACGCAGTTGTCCAATTTATCGCGCACGACTTCGAGTTCGTATTCTTTCCAACCCAGAATGGACTCTTCGATCAGAATTTCACTGGTCGGGCTGTAAAAAATACCGCGTTTACAGATTTCTTCGAAATCGGCGTCGTTGTAGGCGATTCCGCCACCCGTTCCGCCCAAGGTGAAGCCAGGGCGAATGATCAACGGATAATCGCCGATGCGTCCCCTAATCTGGTACGCCTCTTCCATGTTGTGGGCGGATTCACTAAGCGGCACTTCCATGCCGATGTCCTGCATGGCCTTTTTGAAAAGCTGTCGATCCTCGGCTTTTCGGATGGCGTCGGCGCGTGCGCCGATAAGTTCAACGTTGTATTCCTCAAGTACGCCCGCTTCAGTCAGCGACATAGCCAAATTGAGGGCTGTTTGTCCCCCCAACGTCGGCAGCAGGGCGTCGGGCTTTTCACGATCGATGATTTGCGTCAGCACTTCGAGTGTGAGGGGTTCAATGTACGTGCGATCCGCAAACTCAGGATCGGTCATAATGGTGGCAGGATTGCTGTTGACGAGAATGATCTCGTAGCCTTCTTCGCGCAGCGCCTTGCAAGCCTGCACACCGGAGTAATCGAACTCACAGGCTTGGCCGATCACAATGGGACCGGAACCAATCAGCATGATGCGTTTGATGTCTGTACGTTTGGGCATGTTGCGAAATTCCCTACTTCTTCGCTGAACGCGCAGACGGTTTAGCGTTGCGCTTTTTTTGTTCAGCCAGTGAAGCACGTACAAAATCTTTAAACAGCGGATGCGACTTCAGCGGCGTCGACCGAAATTCTGGATGAAATTGGCAGGCCACGAACCACGGATGGTCCGGAATCTCGACAATTTCGACAAGTTCTCCGTCAGGCGACAGCCCCGAAAACACCATGCCTTTACTTTCATAGCGTTCGCGATAGGCATTGTTGAATTCGTATCGATGACGATGACTCTCATCCACGGAAGCATTGCCATACAGTTTACGAGATCGAGTACCTGGCGTAAATTTGCAGGGATAGCCGCCCAAGCGCATGGTTCCGCCCTTGGCCTTCACGGTGCGTTGCGATTCGATCAAGTCAATCACCGGATGCGCCGTATCCTCGTCAAACTCGGTACTGTTCGCTTTTGGTAATCGACACACGTTACGCCCGAACTCCATCACCGCGCACTGCATGCCCAGACAGATACCAAAGAACGGGATACCACGTTTACGGGCGTACTTAACCGCTTCAATTTTGCCCTCAATACCACGATCACCAAATCCACCAGGGACCAACACTCCGGAAACGCCTTTGAGCATGGTGGCGGCGCCTTGGCTCTCAATTTCTTCCGACTCGACCATTCTCACCTTAACGCCAACGCTGTTGGCCACACCGCCATGCGTGAGCGCTTCGTAGATACTTTTATAGGAGTCCTGAAGGCCGATGTATTTTCCCACAACCGCAATTTCGATTTCGCCGTTTCTTGGGGTCACCAGCGTGCGAACCATCTTGCGCCAGTCGCGCAAGTTGAGACTCTGTACATGCAGCTTCAAATGCTCCAGCACATACACATCCGTATCTTGGCGGGCGAGATCGAGCGGCACTTCGTAAATGGTGTTGGCAACGTCCTTTTCCTCAATCACGAGGTGTTTCGGCACATTGCAGAACAGCGCCATCTTGTCTTTGTGCTCTTGCGTGAGCGAATGCTCACAACGGCAAATAAGCATGTCGGGCGAAATACCAATGGTGCGCAACAACCCGACGGATTGCTGGGAAGGCTTTGTTTTGAGCTCGCCGGCAGCCTTGATGTAAGGAACCAGCGTGATGTGCATGAAGATACCGTTTTCGACCCCAATCTCCTGTCGGAACTGACGAATAGCCTCCAGAAATGGAAGCGATTCAATATCGCCGACCGTACCACCGATTTCGGTGATCAAAATGTCTGTATCTTTGGCAATGTGGGAACGAATCGCCGCTTTGATCTCATCGGTAATATGTGGAATCACCTGAACCGTCTTACCGAGATAACCCCCTGCACGCTCTCGAGAAATGACACGGCTGTAGATGCCGCCCGAGGTGTGATTCGAAGTCCGCGTGCATTCAATGCCAGCAAAGCGTTCATAATGGCCAAGATCAAGGTCGGTTTCGGCACCGTCCTGAGTGACATATACTTCCCCATGCTGGAAGGGAGACATCGTGCCTGGATCGACGTTCAAATACGGATCCAGCTTCTGCAGGCGGACATTGTATCCGCGGCGCTGTAACAACAGTGCAATTGACGCTGCGGTCAATCCTTTACCCAATGACGACACCACGCCGCCTGTAACAAAAATATGTTTAGTCATTCCGTCCGTTTCAACTCCATTTCAGAATCATTCGTTTATCAGAAGATCATCCTTATTCAGGATCTAAATTCAATTCCAATTCAGGTGATGCCGCTTCCAATGCCAACTTATTCACTTCGCCGCCCTCCAAACCAATAGGGTATTTTCCGGTAAAGCAGGCTTTGCAAAATCCCTCTGTTACCCCTAGTGGAGCAAGTAAGCCCTCTTCACTCAAATAGCCCAGCGAATCGGCGCCAATAAATTCACGAATCTCTTCAATTGTATTGTGCCCGCCGATCAGTTCTTCGCGCGTGGGGAAATCAATACCGTAGTAGCAGGGGTGCGCTATCGGCGGGCAAGAAATTCGCATGTGAATTTCTTTCGCACCGCACTCCCGCAATCGCTCAACGCGGCGGCGTGCCGTCGTTCCCCTCACAACCGAATCGTCCACCACAACAACGCGCTTACCTTTTACAACCTCTGGAAGCACGGACAGTTTCATATCGACCCCATCCGAGCGCTGCTTCTGCTCCGGCATGATAAACGTTCGACCCACATAGTGGTTTCGAATAAATCCGTAATCGAACGGAATACCGCTGGCACGCGAATAACCGAGTGCAGCCGAATTCCCGCTGTCGGGTATGGCGATAACAATATCCGCGTCGACAGGATGCTCTTCCGCCAGGCGTGCACCATATCCAAGACGCACCTCGTGCACGTTTGAACCGAACACGCGGCTGTCAGGCCGAGCGAAATAGACCAACTCGAATACGCATTGCGTCAATTCACTTGGAGCGCCTTCAGAGAAATGGGTACTACGCAGACCGGTCTTATCGATGATAATCAATTCACCAGGCTCGACATCGCGCACATATTCGGCGCCGGTTTGCGCCAGCGCACAGGTTTCACTGGCGACCACCCATGCGTCGCCCAGCTTGCCGATGGACAACGGTCGGAACCCGTTTGGGTCGCGTGCAGCCATCAGACAGTCCTTGGTCATGATAAGGAAGCAGAAGGCCCCGCGTAGTTCATTTAAGGCGCGCGCAACGCGTTGCGGGCGTGACCGAAACATCGGATCTGCCAACAGATGCACAAGCACCTCGCTGTCCGTGCCCGTTTGGAAAATGGCACCCGCATTCTGATAATTTCGGCGCATGGCGGTAGCATTGACGAGATTGCCGTTGTGCGCCACCGCCCAAATTCCGTCAACACACTCAACCACAAGGGGTTGCACGTTGTGGATGCGCGATGAACCCATGGTCGAATAGCGAACATGCCCAATGCCAATATCGCCTTTGAGCTTGG
>JAPKCZ010000207.1 GCA_028822745.1 Kiritimatiellia bacterium
CCCTTACGTATCTCGTCATACATAAAAAGTGCGAGCGGTCCGGGTGACAGCTTTTCGGCGACAACAGCGAGCGTCACTTCAAAGAGGTGAGGGGGCTCCAGAATGTTGTGCAGAGCACGTCCTGCCTTGGCGAGACTCATCAGGTCGAAAACCTGGCGCTCAAGGTCTTGAATACGGGCGGACTTCACATCTGTCGGCTCATTCCCCTCCTGAAAGAAATCGTCCTGTGATGTTGGGGCTTCTGTCATAGTGTAACGCATTTCAATCTCGTGGCTTGTGAATCCAGTGCGACCCTGTGCGGTTCGTTATCCAAGCAGCAAAGTCAGTGCTATGCAAGTGTCGAATCACTAATGAATTTGGCGTTTTGACCACCCTCGAGATCTCAATTTTACCGTTCAAGCGCCCTTTTGGGCGTCGAAGGCGCTTCTTCGCCTTCTGAACTTGCGCAACAAGGCGCGCTTTCCTATGCTGCGTGCTCACATTTTCCAAAGGTGTTCAACGACTGTTCAGGAGACGACTATGGCTGGCATTTATAAGGCGTACGATATTCGTGGCATCTACGGTGATGACTTTACAGAGGCCGTCATTCACGACATCGGACGCGCCTTCGTCACCTTTCTCGGCTGCAAAAAGGTGGTTATTGGGCGTGATATGCGTCCCCATTCGCAACCTTTGTTTGAAGCGTTGGCGACGGGAATCACGCGCCAAGGGGCGGATGTTGTCGATTTGGGCGTCGTTTCTACTCCCATGACATATCATGGAATCGCCAAGTTGGGCGCGGATGCGGGCATCATGTTGACGGCCTCCCACAACCCCGGCGAGTGGAATGGAACAAAACTTACCCGCGAGCAGGCGATTCCGATCAGTGGTGCGACGGGCATTCAGGACATTGAACGCATCGTCAACGAGGGCAGTTTCGCACCAGAAGCGCAGACGGCTGGCAGCGTGTCGACCTATAACGTCATCCCTGAGTATGTCGCTTACGTTCAATCGAAAGCCGAATTGGCGCGGCCTGTTCATCTCGCGATCGATATGGCCAACGGCATGGGCATTGTGGAAGCGGAAGCGCTCGACGGCACCGTCACGTTCGACGGACTTTTTGATGAGCTGGATGGATCGTTCCCGAACCACGAAGCGAATCCGCTGAAAGAATCCACGCTCGTTGACCTCCAGACGATGACGCGCGAGGGGTCCTATGATTTTGGCGTCGCCTATGACGGTGATGCGGATCGCGCGGGTTTCATTGACGAGAAGGGCCAGATTGTTCCCATGGACATCATTACAGCGTTGATCGCCAAAGACGTCTTGCGTCATGAAAAGGGCACCTTTCTCTATGACTTGCGCAGCAGTCGCGCGGTAGGCGAAATTATCGAAGAAAACGGTGGGCGCGCCATCATGTGCCGCGTCGGGCATGCGTTCATCAAACAACAGATGCGTGAAGAAGATGCCGTTTTCGCCGGTGAGCTCTCCGGTCATTACTACTTTCGAGATAACTTCTTCACGGAGAGTTCCAGCAAGGCAATTCTCTGTGTTGCCAACATTGTCAGCCAGTCGGACAAGCCGCTGTCGGAGCTTGTTGCTCCAATCAAGCGCTACTTCGCAAGCGGCGAGATCAACTCGGAAGTGGAAGACACCGCCGTGGTGCTTGAACGCATCCGCCAGAGCCATCCTGATGGGCGCCACTTCGAATTGGATGGGGTCAGCGTCGAACTCGATGACTTCTGGTTCAATGTTCGCGGAAGCAATACGGAGCCACTGATTCGCCTGAACCTCGAGGCCGTGTCGCAAGAGGTTATGGAAGCGAAACGCGATGAGGTGCTCGCGCTCATTCGCGGCTAGCATGTTGCGGCGTGCCGGGGAGGTAATCCAATGACGTATGACATCGTAAGTTATGGCCACCCATGCCTACGCGAAAAGGCCAAGCCAATCGCGCAGGTCGACGACGCCATACGCCAGTTGGCCGGGGACATGCTTGAAACCATGCGTGCCTATAACGGAATTGGATTGGCCGCCGAACAGATTGCTCGCACCGAAGCCATTTGCGTTGTTGATCTGTCGCCCGCCGATGACCGTGATGGTTTTGATGCTGCAGATGTCGTTGGTGTGCGGATGCCGCTTATTCTCGTAAACCCTGAGGTCGTCGCGGAGTCAGATGATGAGGAAATTGCTCAAGAAGGATGCCTCAGTTTCCCTGAAATTTATGTCGATGTCCGGCGACCCACCTCTGTGACGGTGCGTTATCTCAGCCAGGACAACGAGGTCACCGAGATTCGCGCAAGGGGTCTGCTGGCCCGTGCCATGCAACACGAAATTGATCATCTACACGGCATTCTCATTTCCGATCGAATGCCGACCACGCAAAAGGTGACCCTTGCCGGGAAACTCAAACGGATGGGGCGGTTGGGCAAGAAGGGTGGCGTGGTTCCGCGAAAGTAAATTTCGTCGACACCAACGTCGTATGACACCATGAAAGACTATCTCTACACGGGTCGCCTCGAGAATCCGCAAATTGCGTTCAGCTATGGTGTCACCACGGCCCTGGTTGAGGAGGCGGTTTTACGGCACGACTGCGGCCCCGTCTCGGCGCACATTCTTGGGCGTGCATTGACGGCAGGATTGCTGAGCGCGTCAATGCTCGGCACGGATGAACGTATCAATCTGCGTTGGAAGTACGAAGGCCTGCTCAAAACACTTATTGTCGACGCGGGCCACGGTGGCGATGTACGTGGGTTTATCTCACCCAAGGATTTAATCGCCTACGAGGCTGAGACGGATGAGGTTTTCGGCAAGAAGGGCCAAGTCACGGTTATCCGTTCTCGCGACGGCCGCGTGCTGAACGATGGCGTTTCTGAAGCGTGTTTCAACAATGTTGTCGAGGATCTTGCCTTTTTCTTCTGCACCAGTGAGCAGGTCGAAACCTGTATTCTGGTCATGATTGGCTTGGCGCCCGACGTTGCACATCCCGTGCGTCTGTGCCAGGGATTACTCATTCAGGCACTGCCCGATTGTGATCTTGAACAGTTCGATCGCCTGCGTACGAATTTGGAACAGGAATCCGTACGTCAGCTGCTGGCGCACCCGACCGATGCGGACAGTCACTTTGAGACGGTCATCAATGCGATTTCGAAAGACGTCACCGATGCGCCAGGTATCACGATCGGCCGTTCCTTGGAACCTCAGTTTCGATGCACATGTTCACATGAAAAAATGAGCGCCGTGTTGCGCACGATTCCAGAAGCGGAGCGCGGCGACATGATCGCGCGCGGCGAGCCCGTTGTTGTGCACTGTCAATTTTGTAACGAACGTTTCGCCTTGAGCCCTGACGAATGTGCCCGGGTCTGGCGAAGCACTGAATAGAGACGATGAGCGGCGCGATGTTGCGCCCAAACGATCCAATACGATCAAGGAGTTGTTTACGTGGGATTTGAGAGCGGAAGTATCAGTTTTAGGGCCTTCTATCTAGCCAGCCAATTGCCGGAAGACCATCTGCAGCGTTTTTCACAACATGCGGCACCACCCATGGACAGTGTCGGGCGCGATCCGGCCCAGGGCTGGGTAACCGGTCGGCATTTGCTCGACCGTAACATCGTCGAAGAGACGGCCTATCTGGGCGGATACCTGCGCCTGAGCCTGATGAAGGCTGAGCGTAAAGTGCCCATGCCGTTGCTGCGTGCGGAGTGTATGATGGAAGAACTGGCGGCCATTCAGGCCAGCGGAGAAGCCTTTCTGCCACGGCCGGAACGAACCAAAATTCGTAAAGAAATCACCGAACGCTTACTCCCTCAGATGCCGCCACAGTTATCCGGTATTTCGATGGTGTGTGGAAAGCAGGATGATTTTCTCTTTGCTTCTGCGATCGGTGATAAGCAAGTCGACGCGCTGACGCTCGCCTTCAATAGTACGGTAGGCATTGAGTTGGTGCCGATTACACCGGAAACCGCATCGCTGAAGCGCAAGCAATTCAGCACACGGCAACTGTCACCTTGTAGCTTTTCGCCAAACTGCAAAGACGATGACGCACCGGATCTGGTTGGCTTTGATTTTATGACCTGGCTCTTGTTCTACTGTGAAGAGCGTGGGGGACTGATTGAAAGCGGGCAGGGTGAATTCTCTGTGATGCTGGAAGGGCCTCTGTTGTTCTTTATGGAAGGTGCAGGCGCTCACGAAGTGCGGATTAACAAGGGCGCACCGCTTCTCAGCGGTGAATCGAACACGGCGCTACGCTCGGGCAAAAAACTGCGGCGCGCACGCCTGACCATTGCCCGCGGCGAGGAACAGTGGAGCGCGGATATAGATGGTGCCGATTTCGCGATTCGGGGGCTGAAGCTGCCCAAAGCACCCCCAATGGACGCGGCCAGCGCCTACCAGGAACGCATTATCTCGACGCGAACCTTTGTTAGTACATTCTTGGCACTGTACGACATTTTTATTGAAGAACGTCGCGACACAAATGTCTGGGCCAACGTCAAACGCGATATGCACAAATGGGTATCCAATCGTGAAGGCACGGGCTAATACAGGGTTAGCGCCGTTTCCATGCTAGTATCTTTGTGGAGATTTTGGCCACGGTGGGGGTTAGGCGTGTGCGGTTGTAGGCGTCGCCAACGCGGCGGATGGCTTCTGCCTGGGTTGGGTACGGATGAATTGTCGAGGCGATCTTGCCCAGGCCGATGCCGTGCGTCATGGCCAGCACGATTTCACTGATCATATCGCCTGCATTGGCGGCGACAATCGTCGCTCCTAGGATGGTATCACTGCCTTTGGCGCAATTCACTTTGACGATGCCTTCCGTGTCGCCTTCGAGAATGGCGCGGTCCACCTCTGCAAAGTCCTGCGTGTAGGTATCAATGGCGATGTTCTGTTTTGCAGCCTCCGCTTCTGACAAGCCGACATGGGCTAGCTCGGGGCTGGTGTAGGTGCACCAAGGAATGACGAGTGCGCTGCCTTTCCTTTTG
>JAPKCZ010000208.1 GCA_028822745.1 Kiritimatiellia bacterium
CGACTGAGATCCAAGAAGGCACGGCTCGCATTCCAAAAGAAATGCCGCATGTTTGGCTTCTGCTTGGATTGTGGATTTCCGCGCCGATTTCTCATATAGCGCATTTCTATTTTTATGGAATGGTCAATTCGATCATCCCGGTGTTCAAAATCTGCTTTTTTACCTTCATGCTACTCTGCTCGCTCGACAGGCCTTCTCGATTGCGCGTTTCCGCTTTTCTGTTTGTAGCCATGGCTATAATAATGACGCATCATGCGCTCTTACAGCAATCGCGTGGTTATGGCTTCGCCGGGGCGGTGCCCATGCTGATCCCGGCGACGTATGAGACGGCGGAGTATCACCGCAGCTTGTTTTTCGGCATCTTTCTGGATCCAAATGATCTGGCTCAATTCCTCCTAACCTGTATTCCGTTCACCTTTATCATTTTCAGAGGTCCTTGGTTCGTCAACCTTCTCGTCGGTTCCGGATTGACCTATTATTTCGTTTTGGGCGTGTTAGCGACGGGGTCGCGCGGCGGCATTGTCGGTTTGGCGGCATCCGCGGGGATGCAGATCATTTTAGCGCTACCGCGCCGGTGGTTCAAATATCTTTTTTCGGCGGGCCTGCTCGCTTTTCTTGCCTTCTGCCCATTTTCAAGTGGTGTGTTGGATGCGTCTGCGCATGACCGCGTGATCTACTGGGGGTTGGCTAATCGGCAATTCCTTCATAACCCAATATTCGGTCTGGGCTATGACATGTATTGGATGGTCACGCTGAAAGGACATGCACTGCACAATGCCTATGTCGCCTGCTACACCGATTTGGGTCTGTTCGGGTTCTTTTTCTGGTTTGGTCTCATCCAACTTGGTTTTGGTGGGGCGATTCGCGCACGTAATGCGCTTGTAGGCGTAAATATTGATGAAGCCGTGCAATTACGCCGCATCACGCGACAAACCATTGTGGCCAGTTTCGGGTTTTGTGTGTCGGCCTTCTTCTTGTCACGAACCTTTATCTATCCCTTGTTTTTCCTGATCGCCATGATGGCAGTTGCTCCATTGATCGCGAAGCGTTACTTACCGCCCGATCATCCATCCTTGTGGCCCTCGCGTAAGAAAATTATTATTCAGGTCTCTATCGGAACGGTCATCGCTATGATCTACGTATGGGTTTCCTGCATCCTGCTCAATATGGCCTTTTATTAGTCGTTTCATTCGACAAGAAGGCTTGTCGAGCACATTGAGTTGACGTTGAATCAGGGCCTGCGCATCCTGTTTTTCCCTCACCGTTGTGTTGGAAACTCCGGCCCTGGAAAAGAGGGCTAGCCGCGGAGGACGCAGCGCGCCTTCGGTGGAAGCCTAAAATTCCCATTGACGACGACACGTGATTATTGGTACATCCAATACGTACTGAACGTTTAGCCTGCATAATTGACGGGCACGAAGTGTGCTCGGACCTGATTTGTAGGTTTCCGTAAGTCACTAAAGGTTACTGATTTGCGACGATTACCGTTTTGAATTAGTGCGTTTCAGTCGTTTAAGAATTTCAATGAAATCACGGTACTCCCGTTCCTAGTTCCTCGTTAACCGTTCATCGTTCGAATCCTGAACCCATCCGTTCTTGGTCCATCGCACCCAGAACCCATCCGTTCCGAGTTCTTCGTTGGAACCCAGAACGTAGAACGCCGCACCCCGCACCCAGCACCCCGCACCCAGCACGTAGAACCCAGCACGCCGAACCCAGCACGCCGCACGTAAAAACCCAGCACATCATCATCATGTCCCATCCCATAGAAGACCTCAGCCCGGTGATTCGCCAAATCATCGAAGATGCTGGCAATACAACGCAGTCGCTTGGCGTCGGTCGCGTTTTAGGGCAGATTTTTGCCTACCTCTATTTCACGCCCCAGCCGCAGGGATTGTCTGATCTGCAGGGTGCCCTTGGGATCAGCAAGGGCAGCGCCAGTATGGGCGTACGTCAGTTGGAGCAGTGGAATGCCGTTCGCAAAGTTTGGGTACGTGGCGATCGCAAAGACTACTACGAGGCCAACGATTGGCTGGGAGAGATCGTACGCAATGTGCTTCGTGACACAATTGGTAGTAAGCTTCTGGCGTCATCGGTGCTGCTCGATGATGACTTGGAGGAGAAGCTGCACGATGCGCTCGGCGACACACCCGAAACCGAGGCCTTCCTGTCTGAACGCATTCGCAACCTACGCAAATTTCAAAAGAAGACTGAAAAAGTGTGGCAAAGCCCACTGGTTCGAATGCTTTTGAAGTGATTTAGTGCGGCGTGCTTGGTGCTGGGTGCGGCGTGCTGGGTGCGATGTGCTGGGTTCCCGCAGAGCGGGATGGGTGCGGCGTGTGGAAAGTTGAACGGTAAGGCTCTGGGGGGAGAAGATGGCGATTACACGATTTGAAGATATTGAGGCATGGCAGGTTGGGCGAACACTCACGAAAAGGGTTTATGAGTGTACCGCCGTTCATGACTTCGCACGAGATTATGGCCTTAAAGATCAAATTCAGCGTGCTGCCGGATCGATCATGCACAACATCGCAGAGGGATTTGACGGCGGGTCCCATCCTGAATTCGCGCGATTTCTTACTTACGCTGTTCGATCCGCAACCGAAGTTCAAAGTCAACTGTATGTCGCCCTGGATCTCCGCTATATAGATC
Organism: Kiritimatiellia bacterium; assembly: GCA_028822745.1. GTDB lineage: Bacteria > Verrucomicrobiota > Kiritimatiellia > UBA8416 > JAIOPI01 > JAPKCZ01. The sequence continues at coordinate 2,653 of JAPKCZ010000208.1, forward strand.
AAAGCAAGTTCGACGAATTGTATGAATTAGCAGCCAAAGCCAAAGCCAAAACCGGCGCATTCATAAAGTACTTACGATCAACCAAGTAAAGCACCCCGCACCAAGCACAAAGCACCCCGCACTAAGCGCCCCGCACCCCGCACAAAGCACAAAGCACCCCGCACCAAGCACTTCGCACCAAGCACTTCGCACCAAGCACTTCGCGCCAAGCACTTCGCGCTTCGCACCAAGGAACGAAAAAATGAACAAAACTGCAGTTGACTGTCTGAAAAAAGACGACCTCATCCTCATCGCTGGTGGTGGTGGTTTCATTGGCGGCGCTCTGGCGGCCTACTTTTCCGATCAGGGTTTTACGCGCATCCGTTGTGTGGACAAGAAGCCGCTGTCGCAGTGGTATCAGCACATCGATGGTGTGGAGGAAATCTGTGCTGATCTCAGCGAAGAAGCAAACTGCATTGACGCTTGTAAGGACGCCCGCGAAGTTTACAACCTCGCCGCGGACATGGGCGGTATGGGCTTCATCGAACGTTTTCGCATCGAGTGTCTGCGCAGTATTCTTATCAACACGCATTTGATTGAAGCCGCGCAGAAAGCAGGCGTTGAACGATACTTCTATTCGTCCTCGGCCTGCGTCTATAACACCGACCTGCAAAAAGACCCCAAGGTACGCGCGCTCAAAGAGTCCGATGCCTATCCCGCCATGGCGGAACGTGGCTATGGCTGGGAGAAGCTGGTCTCCGAGATGTTTTGCGAAGAGTATACGGCCGAACGTGGCATGAAGACCGCCATTGCACGCTTTCATAACGTCTACGGCCCTTGGGGCACCTGGGATGGTGGTCGCGAAAAGGCCCCCGCAGCGATCTGTCGTAAAGTTATCGAAGCCAAAGACGCCTCCAAGCACGACATTGAAATCTGGGGCGACGGTGAGCAGACGCGCAGTTTCATGTACATCGACGATTGTGTGCAAGGCATCGATATGATCACCCATTGCGACGACCTCGTCGCCACAGCGATCAACCTCGGCTCAGACGAACTCGTCTCCATCAATCAGCTCGTCTCCTACTGTGAAGACATCGGCAGCGTGACCTTAGAGCGAAACTACAAACTGGACGCTCCAAAAGGCGTCGCCGGCCGCAACAGCGACAACACCTTTATTCAAAAAACCCTCGATTGGGCCCCTGGCACGTCCCTCCGAGCCGGTCTCGAGCTTACGTACGCCTGGATCGAAACTCAATTCAACGCCCGCAAAGCCGGCGAAGATTTTGTGAATGACTAAGAATTCAATTAAAAAGAGCAGAAGGAATCGCACAGGAGGAAGCAGAGGGAGCAGAGCATAGGTTTAAGAGTTCGTCGTTCCGCGTTCGTGGTTCTTCGTTTGAACCAAGCACACTGAACGACTGTTCCTGACTCCGTTCCCTCCTGTTCAACATTTTCAAGCACCCCGAACCGAGAACCGAGAACCGAGAACGCGTGTGGAGAAAGCCCACTTGTCAAGATGTTGCTGAAATAGGCATCCAAGGCGAGTGGACTTCTTATGTCCAGTAATTCTGAAGAAAGCGAGGTAAGTGTGGAGAAGCGAGACCGTGAATCTAGTTCAAATCGAGTATCTGTCTACGGCGTGGACAGTCGCGCCAATATCAGTTTCATTCAGACTTTTGTGGTGCTGTTTCAAAACGTGGTAGACTCACGGGAAATGGTTTGGCAATTGCTGAAACGTGACTTGACCGCGCAATACAAGAAATCCTTCATCGGCGTGCCCTGGATGTTGGTGGCTCCCATCGTTGCGGTGGTGCCTTGGATTTTTGCAAGCCATGTAAAAGTATACAACCCGGGGGAAATGCTTATCCCGCTGGCGCTTTATCTTGTGGTGGGGCGCTCTATGTGGAGTCTGTTTTCCGGGTTTTATGAATCGGCTGCCAATTCTCTCGGTGCCGGAAACCTTATGTTGCAGGTTAATTTCCCTCACGAGGTCCTGTTTGTGAAGAACACATTGGGGGGTGTGATCAACTTCATGCTCTCCTTTGTGACGACGATTGCGATGATGATGGTCTATAAAGTTTATCCAGGCTGGGAAGCCCTGCTTCTTCCTCTTATGGTGCTGCCGCTATTTTTCCTGGGGGCGGCGATTGGTCTCCTCGTTGCCATGGTGCGTGTAGTCGCCTTCGATGTGAGCCGGATCATTGCGATACTCATGGGCTTTGCGATGTGGACGACTCCGCTGCTTTACTCGGATACAAAGCCGCCAAGCCCAATCCTCAAGTTGGTAAACGACTACAATCCGCTTACGTATCTCGTC
>JAPKCZ010000209.1 GCA_028822745.1 Kiritimatiellia bacterium
ATAGACAATCATGGGCATCTTTTCCGGGATCGCCAAAATACTGCCATGCCCGAGCAAAAACCCTGCCGCCTTAAACGATTCGAAATCAATGTTCAGATCATCAATTTTGGACATCGGAACAATTCCACCCAGGGGGCCTCCAATATGCAAGCCCTTCACGGCTTCGCGATATCCCTGGCCCAGCGTGTCCACGACCTCGCGTAACGGCGTCCCCATGGGCACTTCGTAAACACCTGGTCGCTCGAATGCCGCGTTTAAACAGACCAGTTTTGGACCGCTCGACGCTTCCGTCCCAATCGCCGCATAGGCGTCGCCGCCCAGCGAGAAAATGCTGTGAATATTGGCGAACGTCTCAACATTGTTCACAACCGTTGGCTTACCGAACAGTCCAGCCGTCGTTGGATATGGCGGACGCACGCTCACCTCCGGGCGTCGACCTTCCAGCGAAGCAATCAGCGCTGTTTCCTCGCCACAAATATAAGCGCCAGCCCCGGCAACGACTTTGAAGGTGAAGGAGAAATCAGAGCCGAAGATGCTTTCGCCCGCAAAACCAGCAGCTTCGATGTCGGCGACGGCCTGATTCACGGCGGCGATGGATTCCGGATACTCCGCGCGCAAATAAACGACGCCCTCGTCAGCACCAACGATCCGTCCTGCGACGAGCATACCGAAAAGCATACGATGCGGTTGCGCCTCCATCACATAGCGATCAATGTACGCACCCGGATCGCCCTCATCGGCATTGGCAATGATATAACGTTTGTCCGCAGGTGCGTTGCGCGCCGCCTCCCATTTCACGCCCGTGGGAAACCCTGCCCCGCCCCGACCGCGCAGCCCAGAAGCTTTCAGCGTCGCCAAAAGCGCGTCGGGTGGAATATCGAGAAGGTTACGCAACAACCCATAGAAATTGTCTAACGAATCGATTGGTGCTGTCAGCATCGGTTCCTCGAAAGTGGATAAAACCGCATAGCTGTCGCCCGCAGGGCGAGACGACTCACCAAGTATATCGTCCAAGTGCTCTAGGTCCTGCCCTGAGTAGTTGCAACCCTTCACGTGAAAGGCAGCGTTCTCATGACATCGGCCAAGGCAAGTGATGGTCCCCACTTCATCGGGCTGGAAATGAGATTCTAGTTTGGAACGAACATCGGGTTGCGTGCCAGCACACAAACAGGCCGAACCATCGCAGACGAGGGCCTTCTTGCCCGCGTTCTTTTCACTGAGTAAATCATAGAAGGATGCGGCCCCGTAGGTCACGGCCTCCCCCATGAGATAAGCCTTCGCGATCTGCATGTGCGCGCTGGCCTCTGGCGTGCCAGCCTGAACAATGCGCTCGAACAGATTATCCTTCAGGCCTTTTCGACCAGACAGCATCGTTACATTCTTAGACATAGCGTCGACAAACACCTTTCGTGTCAGACCCCCAAAACACACCTTCGTATGCTAAACCATAACGCTCGCCTATACCCAAGTCAAACAGAGACGGCACCACATATTGGGCACCCTAATTCGACTTTCGAGTCGAACGGCGGGCAGGGCGCCCGAGCTTAAACGTGCTTTTTGAAAACAGGTCCAATACGGGCTGTACGACGGATGGGCCGACAGCCCAGGCCAGACGTTGCACTTGCTGAAAACTGCTTTTCGCCATGCCGCGCTCGTCGCCAGAAAGACCTTTGAGCGCCTGGCGGTAATAGGTGGTCGCTTTACGACTGTCTTGCAGCGCCAGAAAAGCTTCTCCCTGACTGACAAGAATCCAGAAACGTTCATCTGCTGTCATTCGTGTCAGGTCCATTTGATTGCAAGCCGCGTGTACGCGACGCACAAGGTCGTGACACGCTTCGTCATGACCCAGAATGCGTGCCAGCGTCGCAGCGTTCACGCCAGGGTAATAATTCTCGTCGAGATCAAAGGCTTCGACATAGTGCTTATAGGCTGCTAGGTACCAATGCCGTGCTGGATGATCGGGAAGCGACGCAATGGGAACTGGGTTTTCCTTCAGGGCACGATCCCCAAGATCCTTACAGGTGCGTCCGACGCGTGCCAAACTCTCAGTATCGCGAAATACACGACACAGATCATTAAGCGGGTCCAGAATCGTCATGGCTTTGGTCTGGTCACCGACTTCTGCCAGCACAAGCGCATACTCCTGCATCAACGCGACGGAGTGGCCGTAGTGCTTGATGGCATGCGATAGCACGTCGACCGCCTTGGTGACGCCATCTTTGCCCCGCCCCGATTTCCACAGTTTTCGCGCATGCGCCAACGGCACGCGATAGCTTGGATAAGGATAGTGTCGTGCCGCTTGCACAGAAAGCGCCGGAGGGCGAGCCAAGCCGACCTGATGTTGAATGGCTTTCTGTGCGGCGCTAACCAAGGTACAAGCGACCGCAGCGGAGACTAGCGCAAAGCTGGACTCGACCTCTTTGTAATCAAATTTGGCCGAAGACAGACCGTATATGGCCAGCCCAAAATAGTACTCATCCATCCAAAGACCGCGCTTGCCTCGCTGCGGCATGGAGTCCCCCAAAAAGAGCGCCGCCTCCTGACGCACGCGTAACAGCACAATGAGCGCACGATCGATACGAGCATCGCCGGTGATGCATCGTTCATCGGCACTCAGTGACGCTCCCGGCGCCTTCAGCTTGTGAAAGCGTTCGGTCAACTCTGCCAACAGCAGTTCAAACCGATAAGCAAAGGCGAGCTGGTGTGCCCGCAAAGCACGCGAATCTCGATTAACGGACCCGCCCTCCCCCAGCGTCGGCAAACTCAGCTTCACGGCGTGCTCAAGCGGAGCATTCATGATGGCCTCGCGCGACGACGGCGTTTCATAGAGTTGCAGCAACAGCCGCACTTTCAATTCTGTTTCCAATTTAACAAAATCGTAAACAATTGGGTTGGTGTCACGCATCTCGCCGTAGTCAAACGTGGTGGGATATTCGGCTTCGCCACGTTGCACGCCTACAAAGACATTGCGACCATGCAAGTCGCCGTGCGAACGGCCAACCAACGACTGAGGAATATTCTTTTCGCGCAGCGCCCAGCAGACGTAGTCAAAAGGATCGATCAGACTCATTTCCGAAACATCGTCTATGGCATCGTGGCGACACACGAGCCAGAGCAAATCGCGGCGCAAGTCGAGGCGCCAGGGCTCCTCGGCCCAGATGGGAATGGCCTTTTTGAGGCGCGCTTTAAAAAAACGAATGGCCGATTCGTTATTCGGCACGGCGGTGCGATAGAAACAATTATTGAAATCTGTGTATATCTGTCGAATCACGCGTTCGACGGACTCGGTCGACGGCTTACCATCCAGTATGGCGCAAAAAACAACCGTCTCCAGCGTCTGGGGGCCCTCACCGTCCTCACTATTCCCGAAATAACGATAGGCGTCCTCATAGATAACGGCAACGCGATCGCGCGTGAGGTCCTTTTTGGTAAGCGACACCATGATGCGGCTGGCGACGTTGTAGCGTAAGACGCAACGCCGCCACCCCGCATAGTCGGTCTCGACAGCTTCTCGTGAGCCTATTTTGACGACATGCGTGTGATACGACGTGGCCGTGCTGACTTCCACGCCAAGCACAACTTTGCTCGCATGATTCTGTGTGTAGCCTCCAAAACAGTCATACACAGCAATGGCTTTACAAGCAGGGAAAACCCGTTGCAATTCCCGAGTGAACCCGCTCAGTAGCGATTGATTTATCTTGTCTGAGGCGCGCCCCAACCAGGTGACTTTGGGATGAGTTGGCATCGGTTTAGATATCCTGCGGCGCCTCTTGGCACCTGGTGCTTATTCGGTAGCGGCGTAGAATCGTTTGACGACATCCGAGATGCCTTTTCCGTCTTGTGTCTTTTCTGCATGTATCTCAGAGAGCGACACCCAGCGCAGGCGTTCGTCCTCGGCAACCAGTCGCGCAGTCGTTGCGACAGTAATGTCCACGTCAAAAAGCAAAAGTGTGTATTGCGTTTCCGCTTTCGCTCGCTTGGAAAAGGCAGCGTACGACAGCTCGGTCGTTGCGTGCTCGGAGGCAGCGACGTCGGGTTCATTCAGCCCAATCTCTTCCTCGATTTCACGAAGCAGGCATTCGCGATAGGTTTCGCCGCTCTCCACGTGACCGCCGATCAGCGCAAACGACTCCCACTTTCGGTTCCAACGCACAAACCATTGCGTTTCCCCGTCGTGTTGGCGGGCGATACGCGCCAATGCTCCGCGAGACTCTCTCATGCGGCTCCGTCATTTCGAATGGAATACCCAAGGGCAACGATGCTCTTCAGGACTTGCTCGGCCGTGTTACGATCAACCAAGCGTTCCGATTCTGGCAAATGTTCATAGTCAACAAGACAGGGGTGCTCGCGTTTTTCGTCATCACGCTTCTCACCGTAACGCCACCCCTGCGCGAGACGTGTCTCACTCCAGACATCATGTGTATTTCGCGCTAGGCGCTCGGCGAGTTCCGCGACATCCCCGCAGAGCTGCACGTTCGTGGTATCGATTGGTTTCGGATTGTAACTCACACGGATCTCCAGCCACACGCCTAGACAAGGTCGCCCAGTATGCCGAACGCCCGCATCGTTCGCAAGCGGCAAAGCCGGCCTAGCTGCCGCCTGTTTCCGGCACCACACGGTATCCCTTGGGAAAGTCAGGCGTATTACAGGGTTCAAAAAATGGCACCAATAAACGACTCACCTGCACCGCCCACCCCTGACAGTACAGATACCCATAATCCTTCTTCCAATGGTTCTGAATAAAAATGACATCCTCTTCGGATTCAATGCCCTCGATCACCAGTGGCATTTCGGGCTGCCGCAACTGCACGAGCTCCTCGATGATGTGTTGCGGCGAATCGTCACCCACGCGACTCAGTTTTTCGCGCGTGAACTTGAAGTCCACCTTAATCAGGTCGACTTTGTCGAAAAGCGCGGCGCGCACATCGGGGGCCATGT
>JAPKCZ010000008.1 GCA_028822745.1 Kiritimatiellia bacterium
CAAGTCTCAGTGCAGTGCCCGCTGTAACCGAACGATTACCGTGGACAATTTCATTGATACGTCGGGCAGAAACGTTGATGTCTTTGGCGAGCCGATACTGCGAGACGCTCAAGGGCAACAAGAATTCTTCGAGAAGAATTTCGCCTGGATGAATGGGGGGCATCTTTTTCATGGGTTTCTCCTAGTGGTAGTCAACGATTTCGACATCGAATGCATCTCGCGATTTCCACCGGAAACAGATGCGGTACTGTTGGTTGATGCGAATGCTATGTTGCCCTTTTCTGTCACCTTTGAGTGCCTCAAGCCGATTGTTTGGTGGCACGCGAAGTTCGTCAATATTCGTTGTGGCATCCAACATCCATAGCTTCCGCATTGCCGTTCGTTGGATACCCTGGGGAATTTTTCGTGAGGACTGCCGCGTAAAGAGTTTTTCCGTCTCATCACATCGGAGTGATTTGATCATGCACACATAGTAACGCGATGCGTTAATATCGGCAAGGGATATTATTGAACTTATTCAATTTTCCTAACGTTCTGAATCAAACTTTGGTGCGAATGCGACAATAGTCTCGTAGAGTCAAATAACTCATCCACTCAATGTTTCATCCTTTTCTCACGCTTTTTCTACCACGCTTTCTCCATTGCGAATACCCTAGGCGCCACTGAATCTGCCACAGAGGAAAATTGGGGCAAAAAAAGAACCGCTGTAAGCGGTTTGCTTGCAAGGGGGAGGGCCCGGCTTCGTTGCGTCGCCTTAGGCTCCTTTGCTACGCCGCGGCAATCTTCGGCGTAGCCAATCGTAGCCAGCCGCGAGGAACGAGCGGAGGCGAAGATTGGTGGCGAGAGAGGGAATTGAACCCCCGACACGAGGATTTTCAGTCCTCTGCTCTACCAACTGAGCTATCTCGCCGTCTTTTGGAAAGGCATGCATACTAGGGGGAATGGCGGCAGGATGCAATAGCTTTTTCGGGCCAGGTCAAGCCGCGCTGAGTCCCGCCCTGAGGGCGTCGAGCATGGCTTCCAATTCGGTGCGGGCCGTGACGAGCGGCGGCATGAGGTAAATCACGCGGCCAAGTGGACGCAAAAGATAACCACGGTCGCGCATGATGGCTTGTGCTGCTTGGGCTTGCGCCGTGGTTTCACACGTGACTGCTCCAATCAAGCCTAGCGATCGCGCGTCGGTCACACCCGGTATGTCGGCCAGGCTTTCGATCCCAGTTTGCATCAAATCACTCATGGTACGCACGTTATCGCGCAGCGGCGCTTTGTCGTATTCGGCGAGCGCCGCTAGGGCAGCTGCACAAGCAATCGGGTTTCCGGCATGGGTGTGACCATGATAGAAGGTGCCATCGCTGTCACCGAGATCTGAAAAGGCATTGTAAATCTCGTCGCGCACAATGGCGGCACTCAAGGGCAACGCCCCGCCGGTGACGGCTTTGCCGACGCAAACGATGTCGGGATCAAGATCAGCTTGCATGAAAGCAAACATGGTGCCCGTGCGCAAAAAGCCGGTGGCGATTTCGTCGACAATAACCATGACGCCCGCCTCACGTGCCATGCGGTAAAGGGCCTGCAAGTACGCCACGTCGTACATGCGCATTCCCGCCGCGCACTGACAGAGCGGCTCTACCACGATCGCGGCCAACGACGCGCCTTGCTCCGAAAAAATCTTTCGAGCTGCATCAATGCAATTTTCCAGCGATCCATCATAAGGCGGCACAGGGAGCTGGCTGCCGGGGAAACGCACGGGCGCAAAAGGCTCATGGAAATGATCCAGAAAGCCAAGCGACAAGGTACCCAGCGTATCGCCATGATACGCTTGGCGCAGCGACGCAAATCGCGTGCGCTCCGGCTGCCCCTTTAGATAAGCATGCTGCAACGCGACTTTCATGGCGATTTCGACACTGCTGGCTCCGTCGCTGGCGAAGTGCACATGACGACTCATATCAGGCATCAGCTCGACCAGAGCTTGGGCCAGCTTTTCGGCCGGAAAATGCGTCATATTGCCAAGGATGCTGTGCTGAAGCGCATCACTCTGCATGGCGATGGCGTTAACGATGAGCGGATGACTATGCCCCAATGCCGCCGACCACCAGGACGATATGGCGTCGAAGTAACGGTTGCCGTCTGCGTCGTGTAAATAACAGCCCGCGCCACGAATGATGGCTGGGGGCAGGCCTTTTTCGATGGCCGAAAAGGTCGTGTAGGGATGCCAGATGTGGGACATGGTTATGCGTTCTACGTTCGGGGTTTCAGGTTACCAGGGTGTTTAGGAATGGGGTTACGATGTCTTTGAACTGGGCGGGTGTAAAGTCTGGATCTGCCAGATCGGATATGAAAGGAATGGGCCCGAGCACCGCGATGCCAGTACGATCGCCGATCGTAAAGAGATTGTCCTGCTCGATGATACCGATCGGATCTTCAGTCGACTGAACGATAACGACGGCCGCAACCGTCAACCCAACGCGAAGCAGCGACTCAACGGTCATCAGGGTATGATTGAGCGTGCCCAGACCCGGTCGCGCAGCGACGACGACATCCAGATCAAGCTCGCAGGCCAGATCGCGCATGTCGGCGGTCGGCCCCAGCGGCACGCGACAGCCCCCAGCGCCTTCGACGATGACCGCATCATGTACGGCCTGCAGCGATTTAAGAGCGTCGCCAATTCGGTTCAGACTGATCGGTTGCTGCGCCTGCAGGGCAGCAAGGTGCGGTGAACAGGGCGGAATAAAACGATAAGGACACATCAGGGCCTGTTCCTCAGCTGAGCGTTCTTCTGCGGAAAGCCCAGCCATGCGCAACACAAGGTCCAAATCGGGCGCGCTCAGTTGCCCGTCGTGCTCTATACATCCGGTCTGCACCGGCTTCATCGGAACCACATCACGCCCCGCGGCACGTGCCGTTGCGACCAGTGCCGCGGTCACGACCGTTTTGCCGACGTCCGTATCTGTTCCGGTTACAAAGAGACTGTTCATGGTTTACGATAGGAAAAGAAGCCAACGACCGACGTGACAGAAACGCCATTGTCCGTCGCGAAATGCGTATCATAGTAAGTCTGCAGGCGATTAAGCTCCCCGCGTGTCAGCGGCAAAGGCCCGCGTGAAACGTCGCCCCCCGTCACGCCTTGATCATGGATTTGCCGTAGCACCGCACGCGCGTTGGGTAGCATCACTTGATAAGAGCGTTCTGTCACGTGCTCACAGGTCCAGCCCATCGCATCGAAGGCGCTGCGGCCCTGGGCCAAGGTTGGCAAGGCGGCGCGCACGGGCTTATTCGAAACAGCCGCTCGGCGAGCGCGATGCAATTCGGACAACGTTCCATCGAGCATGAATGCACAGTGAAAGCGTCCACCCGAAGCAAGGCAGCGATCCAGCGCTTGAACAGCATCGGGCAGTGACGGCGCCCAATGCAACGCGGCGCTGCTCATGATAACGTCGCAGCTGCCCCACGCCGCCGTGGCCTCCTCGAAACCAGCGACGCGATGGTTCAGCGCGTCGCTGGACGGGCAAACACACTGGGCCTGAGCGATCATCTTGGGTGATAAATCAAAGGCGTCAATGCGAGCCTGCGGAAAACGCGCGAGAAGTTTACGCGTAAGAAGTCCCGTGCCACAGCCGGGCTCCAGTATGTGATCCGGCTTCTCAGCCTCTGGGAAAAGAGCCAATAGATCTGTGGCGACTTGATCATGCACCCTGATGGCGCGGTCATAGGTCGTCGCCGCTGCGGAGAATCGCGCGCCGATATCAGACGCGCTTGTGGCCATCACGTTCATTGCCATTGGGCCACCGCTTGCAGCATCCACGCCGAATGGCTCAGAATCAGGTCATGCCCGGCGTCCTCGTTCAGTATGAAGGTGCCGTTTGACAAACCGTCCGCCAACGCCTGTCCCGCCTCCCACGGAATGAGATCATCCCGCGCGCCGTGTAAAACCAATGCTGGCGCGATAACGTGCGGCACGCGCGCGCGATGATCCACCGATTGCAAATAGGCCAAGCCATCGAGCAGCGGCTCCTTGCCATGTTCGAGGGCACGCGCCACATTGCCTTCGAGATAGTCTTGTCCGTATTTGCTGACGGTCGTGGCCGACCCGAAGAACCCGCGCAGCGCTTCTTCGGGTTTCTCACGCAGGCGTCGGCCTAAGGCGCGAACGTTGGCAACCGGATAGCCATGCGGAAAATCATGATCGCAGCAAAAACGGGCCGATGTACATACGAGCACGAGTCGCGCCACCTTTTCGGGGCGCCGCAAGGCGATTTCGATGGCCAGGCGGCCGCCCATGGACCAGCCGATGAAGGTATGCGTTCCCTCGAGCCGATCGACTTGGTCCAAGACACGCTGCATGACACGCTCGTGTCCCGGCGCGGCCGGATCGTCGTGCGGCGAGGGGCTGCAATGATCGAGCACCGAGACGGGCACATTCAGGTGCTTTTCGACGCGTCGCGCTACGCCGCGCATGGATACCGCCGGAAAAGCCCAGCCGGGAATGATGACGACCTGATCAATCATGACGATATCAACCCGTGTTTTCGACCCACATTCGCAAGTACATCCACCGTGCGGTCGAGGTCTTCATCAGAATGCGTCAAGGTCACCGAAAAGCGCAAGCGAGCCATACCGGCGGGCACAGTCGGCGGACGAATGGCCGCCACGAGAATGCCTTCAGCGGCCATGGCCCGCGCCATATCGAGGGCGGCCTCATTGGCGCCAACAACAACGGGAACGATCTGGGTTTCGGTCTGCATGGTATCAAACCCCAGCGCGCGTAATGCTTCTCGAAAACGGGCGCAACGCTTGAGCAGCGTTGTGCCCAGCTCGGGTTCATCCCTCAGAACATCTAAGGCGCCCAAAGCGGCACCGGCAACCGAGGGCGGCATCGCCGTGGTATAAATAAAGGCGCGCGCGCGATTGACGCACAGATTCCGAATGCGCGCACTGCAGGCGATGAAACCACCATAACCACCGAGTGCTTTGCTCATCGTACCCATGGACACATGCACTTGGTCTTCCAGGCCCAGCTGCGAAACAAGTCCCCTGCCCTGCTCGCCCATGATGCCGGTCGAATGGGCCTCGTCGACCATCAGCGTCACCCCGTAGCGTTGTGCGAGTTCCGCCAATTCAACCAGCGGTGCGATGTCGCCGTCCATGCTGTACACCGACTCGACGACAATGACGCCGCGCTCGGAAGGATACTTTGAAAGGAGCCGCTCGAGGTGCTCGACGTCGTTGTGGCGAAAACGATGCAACCTCGCTCGGCTCAAGACGATGCCGTCAATGAGGCTCGCATGCGAAAGGCGGTCGGCGAACACGTGATCCGGCGCCAGTGCGGTCAGCACGCCCACGTTGGCCATGTATCCGCTGCCGAAGGCCAGGGCCGACGGATAGCCTTTGAATTCGGCCAAGCGCTCCTCTAAATCCTCGTGAAGACAAAGCGTGCCTGAGACCAGACGGGATGCCGCCGCGCCTGCACCGTGGGAAAGCAGGGCCTTCTGTGACGCCGCAACGACGTGCGGATGCGTCGCCAGTCCGAGATAGTCATTGGATGCAAAATTGAGCAGGGAACGCCCGTCGATCTCAACGTGACCGCCCACATTGGGGAAGGCGCGCAGATGCCGTTCCAACCCTTGAACACGGGCGGCACCGAGGATCTCTTCTATCCACTGTTCGTGATTCATAACGGGTGCTTTCGCGGGATGGCTTGATTTACGACCCAAACAAAACTATTTTGGGTCTTTGGTAATCGATGAGTATAAAGGGCCAACCCCTTAGTTTCAAGAAAGTGCTATTATGGATTGGAGCGCATTAAGCGATCACGTGCTGGCTGGCGTGCCGGTTACCCCGGCGGATGCCATGGCTATCCTCGACTCAGGTGACGATACGTTATTGCCGCTTTTGCAGGCCGCATTCCAGATTCGTAGCCATTATTGGGGCCGCGGGGTCCGCATCCACGTGCTACGAAACGCCAAAAGCGGGATTTGCGCGGAAAATTGTTCTTTTTGTAGCCAGGCGTCCAGCGCCTATAGCGGCATTGACCATTATAAGATGCAGTCCGTTGAGGAGCTGATAGAAGGCGCGCGCGCGGCCCACGCACAAAATGCCGTCAAATACTGTATCGTCACCGCCACGCGGGGTCCATCGACTGCGCAGCTTGATACCATCTGCGATGCCGTGCGGCGCATCAAAGCCGAACTTCCCATTAAAATCTGCACCTCGCTCGGGTTACTCGCCGAGGGCCAGGCCGAGCAACTGGCCGCGGCGGGCGTCGATCGCTTCAACCACAACCTGGAAACGTCCGAGGACTATTACCCCAAGGTTTGCCAGACGCACACCTATCAGGATCGCATGCAGACCCTTCAACGGGTCAAAGACGCGGGCATGGAGACCTGCTGTGGTGGCATCATGGGCATGGGTGAAGCCAAGGCCGACCGCATCCAACTCGCCTTCTCGCTTGCTAAACTGGGAACCGAATCTGTGCCGGTGAACTTTCTGGACCCACGCCCCGGAACGCCGCTTGAGAAAGTGAAACGCCTCTCTCCCAGTGACGCCTTGCGTTGTTTGGCCATGTTCCGCTTCGTTAACCCGAGCGCTGAAATCCGTGTCGCAGGTGGCCGCGAGGTTGTGCTGCGCGACATGCAGGCACTGGCCTTGTATCCGGCCAACTCCCTATTTTCCGAAGGCTACCTGACCACGGGCGGCCAAGGACACAGCCAGGACGAGAAATTGATCCTCGATGCGGGGTTCTTTGTGGAGTCCATTGAGAACGACACCCCCAATGTCGCGCCGACGTCTTCCTGCTGCACAGAAAGCCCTGCTTAAACCTAGAGGCAGAAATTGACATCACGAAGGACGCGAAGACCACGACTTGTCCGCCGTAGCTCACAGAGCGAAGGAGGAAGCAACCCTCTGAAGGGTCATGGCTTACAAAACAGATTGTACGTTTATCGTCGACACCTATTGGCTGTGGCCGTGAGTAACATTGATCTCTACCAAGGGACGTGGAACCATCCCGCTCTTCCCGTCCTTCGTGCATTTCGTGCTCTTCGTGGTGATTCTAAACGCTCTTTATAGGTTAAACACAAAATGGGCGCAGCGCGAAATCATCGCACCACGCCCACTATTAAACGTCATTCGGTTTTATCCCAACGTTTACTTCTTTTTCGCGGCCGCACCCATATAGGATTTGCCGAATTCGCCGACCAGATCACGCAACGCTTTGACGTGCGATGCATCCGTCGTCTGCTTGGCCTTCATGGCGTGGACCAGCATTTTGTGCAACATGCCTAGCTCGGCGGCATATTTCGCCGCGGCATCTTTGTCGTCAGCCGCAGGCGCCTTGATACGCTGCGTCATGAAATACTGCGTCACGATGGTTTGAATTTCCGTGGCATGGGTTTCTTTGTTCGTCACCCAGCGACTGAGCTGATTCGCGTTCACGGCGGGGTCGATTGACAGCGCTGTAATCTGCGCCATTGATTTTTCGATCGTGGAGGCGTGCTCCATGATCATCGCCAGGCGTGCGCTGTCGTCGTAAATGCCACAGGGAATTTCGCAATGTGCCTGAACGTTGCCCGCGCCTGCGAGTACCATTCCTGCCAAAGCCCATACTGCTATTGTTGTTGTCTTCATCTATTCTCCATCTGTTTGTGTTGTATCTTTTTCTAGCCATTCGAGATAGCGCGCGTCCCCATTCACGATCGGCGTCACGATGATCTCGGGCGTGTCGTAGGGGTGCGCATTGCGTATAAATTCCATAAGGTCGTCGACATGTGCGGCGCGGGTTTTCGCCTCGAGCCGCAATTCCTCAGCGGTTTCGGTTTTGCCCTGCCAGCGATACACACTGCTGACCGGAAAAATGTGCACGCAGGCGGCGATGCCTTCCGTGACCATCATGGCCGCCATGGCATCCGCACGTTCACGCGTATCCACGGTGGTGTGGACGATGAAGTAATGGGATGCCTCGGGCACGACAGGACCTACATTTCAAAAAGCGGTGTCGACAAATAGCGTTCGCCGGAATCGGGCAGCACCACCACAATGGTCTTGCCTTCGAATTCGGGATGCATGGCGAGGCGCGCCGCTACAGCGGTTGCTGCGCCACAGGAGATGCCGGACAGGATGCCCTCTTCACGCGTTAGTCGCAGCGCGTATTCAAAGGCCTCTTCGTTGGTCACGGTTTCAACGCGGTCGATGATTGAAAGATCCAGCACGTCAGGAATAAAGCCAGCGCCGACACCTTGAATTTTGTGTGGTCCGGGCTTCAGTTCTTCACCGGCAAGTTTCTGGGTGATCACAGGACTGTTTTCCGGTTCGACGGCCACCGACAACAAGGGTTGGCCGCGTTCCTGTTCGAAGTATCGCGAAATACCGGTAATGGTTCCGCCGGTGCCAACGCCCGAAACGAGCACGTCGACTTTTCCATCGGTCGCATCCCAAATTTCCTTGCCCGTCGTTTTCACGTGAACGTCTGGGTTGGCTGGATTTTTAAACTGGTTGGGCATGAAGTAGCGATCGGGATTTTCATCGAGCATCTGCTGAGCGGCGCCGATGGCGCCGGGCATGCCTTTCGCGCCCTCGGTCAAAATCAGGTTCGCACCGAAGGCGTTAACGACTTTGCGGCGCTCCAGGCTCATCGTCTCCGGCATCGTCAAATTGACCTTGTACCCACGCGAGGCACCGATAAAGGCTAGCGCGATGCCTGTGTTGCCGGATGTCGGCTCGAGAATTTCCATGCCGGGCTTGAGCAGACCCTTTTGTTCGGCGTCCCAAATCATGTTGGCGCCGATACGGCATTTCACAGAATAGGCCGGGTTGCGACCCTCGATTTTGGCTAAAACGGTCGTTTTTTTGCTAACGATACGCTGTAGTTTTACGAGTGGTGTCTCGCCAATAGCTAAAGAATTGTCATCGTAAAAACTCATAATGATTCCCTTGGATATGTGTTAATAGACCCGCGTAGCGGAATTCAATATACGCCGCCCTTGTTCCCCCGTCTACCGCAAAGCACGTGTCGAAAAGTGGAGGGGTGCAGGACACCGCAGTTACCATCGCCGATCTTAATCGCACTCTCTCTCCACTCGCCAATCATGCCGGAGGCAGCTCTCGTCCATGCAGGAAACGGGAAACGGCCGCTCCGCGGGGACATGCGATGAAGAGAGTGCGATTAGGATCGGCGAGCCCTGACGTCGCCATCTTGCTGAGAAAACTCGGCCAAGTGACAACCTATTCAGGGACGGGACCCCCCCGACTACTCCTCCTCGCGGCCGGAGACCATTTCTTCGATCTATTTGGCCGCGTGATCGTGGAATTCGCCGGCTTTTAGGCGCTTGGTGTAGTCATCCAAGCAGCGCACGGCGCCGCCGCCGACAATCACCACGATGATCATGTTGGCCCAGAGCATCAGCCCTGCGCCGAGATCGGACATGTCGCCCAATTCGCGGGTCGTTTCAACGAAAACCGATCCCACGATGGCCAGCAGCAGAAAGACGACTTTGTAGGGTAATACCGTGCGTTTGCCGCCCAGATAAATCATGCCCTGCTCGCCGTAGTAGCTCCACGAGATCATCGTGGAAATGGCAAACAACCACGAGGCCAGCGTCACGAGCCACTTACCCAGACCCGGAAAGGCGCGATCGAAGGCATGACTGGTCAGGCTAGCGCCGACGTAGTTTTTATAGACGCCTTTTTGAGGGAGGCCGTCTGCCCCGAGAACCCAGTCAGCCCCTGCGGGTGCCTCGTCCCACGCAATGGTCGTCGGGCGGCCTAGATCATCCCCCTCAACGCGACCCATCAACTCTTTGTGCAAGCGGCCCTCCCCTTCGGGGTTTGGCACGTCCACGACAACGAACAGCGTCGAGCCCACAGACCAGGAGTCGGACGGTGGCAGTTCCGGCAAGGCATCTGTGCTGGTGGGCGCCACGAAGCGTGTTTGCCCATTGTCGGTGATCAACTGCAGCTCTCCGGCGAGTTCACCCGTGGGGCCGCGATTCCATGCGCCGGTTGAGAGGATGACGAGCGCGGTTAAGGTGCAGATGCAAATGGTATCGATGAACGGCCCCATACCGCCGACGACGCCTTCGCGAGCCGGTTCGTTCGTTTTGGCAGCGGAATGCGCGATGGGCGCGGAACCAAGACCGGCTTCGTTTGAGAACAAAGCACGCTTGAGACCCCACGTGAAGGCCAACCAAGTGGTGGCACCCACAAATGCACCGGTCGCCTCGACCGGCGAGAACGCACTCTTAACGACCAGCAGCAGAATGCCGGGCAGATGCTGAATGTTGATCGCGAGAACGGCCAAACCGGCCGCCAGATACAGAACACACATCAACGGGACGATGCGCCCGGCCACACGGCCGATGCGTTTGATGCCGCCGATGATCACGAGTCCGACAACCACCGCCAGGACGATGCCAGTGGCGACTTTGGGGACGCCGAAATAGTTAAGGGTCAGGTCGGCGACGTTCCACGTCTGGAACATGTTACCGCCAGCCATGGTCATGATGAGCATCGTGATGCAAAAGAGTGAGCCCGCGAAGCGCGCAAAAATTTTGGCGGCACCGCCGCGTTGACCGAGCGTTCTGTCGATGACCCACATAGCACCGCCGTGCGGATCATCCGGGTCCGAGGTGTCGCGATGCATCATGGCCAGCGTGATTTCGACCGTTTTGAGAGACATACCGAGGAAACCGACGACCCACATCCAGAACAGTGCCCCTGGACCGCCAATAGAAATCGCGATGGCGACGCCGCCGATGTTGCCGAGGCCGATGGTTGCCGACAGAGCTGCGGACAGGGCTTGAAAATGGTTGATCGCGCCAGGGTCGCCGGGGTCATCGAATTTGCCGCGTGTCACCGCAACGCCATGTGTCAGGACCGTGCGCTGGGAAAATTTGGTCCATATCGTGAATACGATCCCCGCCAGAAGCAGACCGTAGAGTGTCCAAGGGCCCCACAACAGGCCATTCAATTTCGTAATCTGATCCATGATGAACTGCATAATGTACCCCTTCGTGGTCTACAGGCTGGCAGAATGGCTCATTTATGCCCCAGCCGCCTTCAGAAAGCAAGTCAGGGCCACTTGATTCCTACGGTTTAGGGCGAAAAACGCCCTGCCCTTTGCCAGACTCGGCGGCGGCTTCTTGTGCGATGCGTGCGGCCACCGTCAAATTGATATTCAGAATAGCCGAGCCATAGACCAGCTGTTTGCGGCGAACGTCGCCAAAGGACAGCAACTGATTGTCATCGCTGATGATGCGTGAACCATCGCCGTAGCTGGTGATGGCGTTCGCGTCCATCCAGACGGCCTGACGAATGGCCTCGGCCGTCATCCTGCGCTCGCCCAGATCGCGCTCCAATCCCGGCCAAGTTGTACCCAGCGGTTCGGCGTCCGACGCCATTCGGCCAAGAAGAATGCCGGTTTTCCCGATTGGGTCGACCCACATGATTGCATCGGGAAACACGTCCCGGAATGTTGCCGTCACCGACATGGCGTACTCCGGCGGGAGAATGTGGAAAGGCACCCACTGCGCCGCGATGCCCCCCGGCTTCATGCGTTGTGCGATCAATTCGTAGAACTCTTTTGAATACAAGGCATTCACACCGGCGAAATGAGGCGGCATGGGTTCGAGCGTGACCACATCATAGCGCTCACGCGTGCGGCGTAGCCAGGCGCGGCCGTCGATCACGTGCGCATCCACGCGAGCATCATTTAGAACGTCACCATTCGATTCAAAATAGTGCGCCAACTCAAGCACGGCCCCGTTAAGCTCGGCGATGTCCAGATGTTTGGGTGCTTCCTGACGCACGCCGTTGGCTGTTTGGCCGGTACCAAAACAGATGACCAAAGCACGTTGCGGATCCGCGTGCAGCAGCATGGGCAAACGGCCCATCCATTCCATGTAGTGCGACGTTCCCCGCTCGGAGGCCGCCTGAAACCCGTCGATGACCAAAGCGCGATAGCCGGAATCATACTCCACCACGGAGATGGTTGAGTCCGGTGTTTCCTGGAAGGCTAGAATTGAGTACGCACCGCGCGAAAGGTCTGTCTGTATGCGTTTTCGACCCAGTCCGGACTCAAAAAAGACGGCAATCACGAGCGCGATCACGCCCGCCAGAATGGCCACGATGCGGCCGCGCCGCCCCAGTCCAACACACCCGCCCAGCAGCGTCAACACACCCGCCACCCATGCGGTGCGCGCTGAACCGATGGCCGGTAAGAGCACCCAAGCGGTCAACAGTGCACCCATAATCGCGCCGAGGGTATTCCAGGCGTAGAGGCGCCCCCAGCGACGCGGCTCTGTCGATTCGTCCAACAGACACGGCAACACCATGCCTAACATCAGAACGGGCGGCCCCATAACGGTGAAGGCTGAAATCCACCACATTAGCATCGTGTTCCAATACCCATCACCCAGGCGCGTCAACAGGTCAAACCGTTCAATCACGGGCGCGGCCAACAGAATGGCAACCCCTGCCGCAGCCAGCGGCGCAGCAACACCGAAGCGTTGTCGGCCAAGCCATGGGACCAAGCGCGCTCCGATGGCCAAGGCGATCAAGACCGACGAAAGAATGATCGCGAAGCTGTCCGTGGTGTCTTGAAACGCTGCGCGCATCGAGCGAAACCAGGTGACCTCAAGCACGAAGGTGATGAAGCCGCTCAGCCAGACGACAGGAACCGTTAGATGTGGTGGCACGCGGCTGGGGTATACGGTTACTGGGACAACAACACGATCACGCTGTTTCTTCTGGCGTCGACGCCCGATCATCAGGGCCGAAACCCCTACAACAAGGTTCATCGTCGCTGCGGTGCGAACCGACAGTGCGACACCAAAAAAGGGCAGGACGAGAAACGACATCAGCAGGACACCGATGCCTGCGCCAAGCGTATTCACAGCGTATAGCCGCGACAATGGGGCCCCGTAGCCTTTCGAGACTTCGCCAAGCACAGGAATGCTGGCACCCATCGCGATGGTCGGCGGGCCCAGCACGAGCAAGATGCCCAACAGCCGAATGAATGTGCCCACGATGAGATGCTGGCCAGCGAGGGCACTATCAAGCAAGCACACCAGGCCAAAACCCACCGGCATCAACAGTCCGGACAACCCGATTAAGATTTCGAGGAGCCCGTAAACGCGCAAGGGGCTTGCCGGTTGGCGCCGAGACAACATGCGTCCGCCTAACCATGCGCCAATGGACATTCCCCCCATGGTGGCAGCCAGCGTGATCGCCGTACTCTTGGCGGATACACCAATGGCCAGCGTGACATGGATTTGCCAGAGTAGTTCCCAGGACAAGGCGACCACACCGCCCAGGGCGACGAGAATATACAGCATACGCCCCCTTATTCGAAGACCGGCAGTTGGTCCGGCGCGATCTCGCTGAGCAACGGTAACCCTTGATCCTTGTCGGACAGAATGCCCTGCTCCGCGGGCCAGTTGATGCCGATAGCAGGGTCAGACCACAGTATACCGCGATCGTCTTCGGGGTGATAAAGTTCCGTGCATTTGTACTGCACATCGGCGCGTTCGCTCAAAACCATGAACCCATGCGCAAAGCCTTCCGGCACATAAAGCTGACTGCGGTTTTCTTCAGAGAGTTCGCGGCCGACCCATTTCCCGAAACTGGGCGACCCCTGCCTAATATCCACGGCGACATCAAAGATGCGCCCCCAGATGACGCTGATCAGTTTCCCCTGAGCATGCGGCAGCTGATAGTGCAAGCCGCGTAATGTACCTTGGCGTGAATGGGAATAATTATCCTGAACAAAATGGCGGTCAATCCCGGCATTCGCATAGCGCTGTTCGTTATAGGTCTCAATAAAGAACCCGCGCGCGTCTCCGAACACGTCGGGTGTAATCAATAGGACTTCTGGGATTTCTGTCGGTTCACACTTCATAAGCGATCAGGCGTAATGCTCCTCGATCCAGCGCTGATAGTCGCCGGTGCGCACCTGGCGTACCCATTCGGCGTTGTCCAAATACCAGTGAATGGTCTTTGCGAGACCCGTTTCGAAGGATTCTTTTGGGGCCCAGCCCAGTTCGCGTTCAATTTTGGAGCAATCGATGGCATAGCGACGGTCATGCCCGGGGCGGTCTTTCACATAGATGACCAGCGAATCGCGCGGCGCGCCATCAGGCAACGCATCGGCCATTTCGTCAAGTGCTTTGCACATGAGATGGACGACATTGATATTCTGCATCTCATTGCGGCCACCAACGTTATAAACCTCGCCGTCATTGCCATTCTGCATGATCGACCAGATGGCGGTGCAATGATCGCGCACATACAGCCAATCGCGAACCTGCTTGCCGTCACCATAGATAGGCAGGGGCTGACCGTTTAGCGCATTCAACATGATCAGGGGAATGAGTTTTTCGGGAAATTGATATGGGCCGTAGTTGTTGGAGCAGTTCGACGTCGTGACCGGTAACCCGTAGGTTTTGTTGTAGGCGCGTACGAGGTGATCCGATGAGGCTTTTGAGGCCGAGTAGGGGCTGTTGGGTTTGTAGGACGTCGTTTCCTTAAACAGCCCTTCGGCGCCGAGGCTACCATACACTTCATCGGTGCTGATGTGATGAAAGCGGATGAGTTGATCGCCCTGATCGCGGGCCGCCTGCAACAGATTATAGGTGCCGATGATGTTGGTCTGAATGAATTCATCGGGACGTGCGATCGAACGGTCAACGTGCGATTCCGCGGCAAAGTGACACACGCTGTCAACGGCGTAGGTCTTGAAAACACTCGCGACCGCATCACGGTCTTGAATGTCGCCCTTGATGAACACGTAGCGATCGCCGTATGTCGTGGCGATGTCCTGAAGGCTCATGGGGTTGGCGGCATAGGTCAACGCATCGAAGTTGATGATGCGTCCGTCAAAGTCGGTTTCATCGAAGAGATAGCGAATAAAGTTCAGCCCGATAAAGCCGCACCCGCCAGTCACCAATAAATTTTTCATGCGCGCCTCGCGTCAGGGTGTGTCAAGAGAGCCGTCCTAAAGCATTGGAGTATACCGTGGCGCTTTCAGAATTCCCATTTCATAATCGTAATCGATTCACTAGCATCCCGTAGGCGTAGAAGAAATTTCAGGTAAACAGAGGCTGAGCGAGCGGCACTTTACTACGGTAGCGGAATGGGTGCTTCGACCCAGGTGCGTCCGACGTAGTCACTCATGGTGAAGGCAACCATGATAATGAACCAGATGAAGCCGGCGGAGGCAAAGACCCAAATCAGGCGATTGCTGTATTTTACGTGCATGAAAAACAGCAGCACAAGGGTTGCCTTGAGCACGGCAATCGACACGGCCACAAAGGTGTTTAAGTAACCGAGGTCAACGAAAGCGATGCCCACGGTGATTGCGGTCAGCACCATCAGGGCGCTGAAGATTCGGTAATAAATTTTTAGGGGTACTGCTTCACTCATGCGGAATGCCGTCCTATCAGATACAATAACGGGAACAGAAAGATCCATACGATGTCGACAAAATGCCAGTAAAGACCAACCAGTTCAACGGGTGTGCTGAACTCTTTTGAGAAACGACCCTTGTGGTTAAGCACCATCAACCAAATCAAGAGGCCACCGCCGATAATCATGTGAGCGGCGTGCAATCCGGTCATCACAAAGTACAGGCCGAAAAACAGCTCAACGTTGGCCGGGTTGGCAACGCCGTGCCATTCAAAATTGTCGCCGGGAATATTGTTGTGCTCAATTTTGGCTGAATACTCGATGTATTTCACACCCAAAAAGACGGCCCCGAGGAAGAGTGTTCCAAGTAGAAATTTGAAGGTCTTTTTCTGGTGGCCTTCGCTGGCCGAATGCACGGCCATGGCCATGGTTAAACTACTGACAATCAGTACGATGGTATTGAAACCGCCCAAACCGATGCTCAAGTGGTGGCTGGCATCCACAAAAGCTTCGAGAAACTGCGAACGTGCCACGATGTAGCACATGAACAAGCCCCCGAACATCATCACTTCCGTCAACAGGAACGACCACATACCCAACTGGGCGCTGTCATACTGCTGTTTCAGGTCGATGAAGTGATCGGCCAGTGCGGGATGTTTAGATTCCGACGACGTGCTCATTAATGCGCTTCCTTCGCGTAGGCGTAAGCTTCTTCGGTGACCACGGGAATTTCATGGAAATTGTGAGGATCGGGTGGTGTATCGGCCACTTCCCACTCAAGTCCTTTGGCGCCCCAAGGATTTTGTGAGGCGATTTTTCCGTTTTTCAACGAATAGAGGAAGTAGATCACAGGCAGCAGATACCCGATTCCCAGAACGGATGCGCCAGCCGATGAAAGCACGTTCAGCGTCTGCCATTCAGCGTCATAGAAATAGTAACGGCGCGGCATGCCGAGTTGGCCGAGAACAAACTGTGGCAAGAAGGTCAAATTGAAGCCAACAAAGATGAGCAGGAAGGAAATCTTAGCCCAGAATTCATTATACATTCTGCCCGTAATCTTCGGCCAGTAGTAGTGCAAGCCACCCATGTATCCCATGATGACACCGCCAACCATCACGTAATGAAAATGGGCGACGACGAAGTAGGTATCGTGAAGATGCACGTCCACGGCCAGATTCGCTAGAAACAGACCGGTCAAACCGCCGATCGAGAACAGGCCAATAAATCCGAGCACATACAGCATGGGCGTTTCCCACGAAATCGAGCCCCGGAACATGGTTGCCGTCCAGTTGAAGACTTTAATTGCTGAAGGAACCGCTACAATATAACTAAGGAACGAGAAAACCATGCCCGCGAAAACGGACTGCGAACTCAAGAACAGGTGATGTCCCCAAACAAAGAATCCGATCACAGCAATGGCAAGGCTGGAGGCGGCCACAAACGTATAACCGAATACGCGCTTGCGACAGAAGGCGGCCACGATTTCACTGATCACACCCATGGACGGCAAGATCATGATGTAAACGGCGGGATGCGAATAGAACCAGAAGAGATGCTGGAACAACACAGGGTCGCCGCCGAGATTGGGATCAAAGATACCGAAGCCTAATCCACGTTCGACAGCCAGCAGTGCCACGGTGATGGCGAGCACGGGTGTGCCGAGCAGCATGATGATGCTGGTGGCGTAATGGGCCCAGACGAAAAGCGGCAGCCTCGACCACGTCAAGCCCGGTGCGCGCAACTTGTGAATCGTCACGAGAAAGTTTAATCCCGTTAGAATGGATGAGAACCCGGTGATAAACACCGCTATCCCCGCTGTCACAACCGCTGTATTGGCGTAGGTACTACTGTAGGGCGTATAGAAGGTCCAGCCCGTATCAATGCCGCCGGAAATGGCCGCGAAAATAGTGAGTGTGCCGCCCAGCATGTAGATATACCAGCTGGCCAGGTTCAGTCTCGGGAAGGCCACATCCTTTGCCCCTATCATGAGTGGCAGCAAAAAGTTTCCCAAAACCGCAGGTACGGAAGGAATCAGGAAGAAGAAGACCATGACCATCCCATGCATGGTGAAGAGCTTGTTATAGGTTTCCGCCGAAACCAGGTCGCCCTGCGGCGTGGCCAGTTCGAAGCGGAACAGCACGGCCATCAACCCACCCACAAGGAAGAAGAAGCTGATCGCGATGAGATACAGGATCGCGATACGCTTATGGTCGACGGTCAGCAGCCAAGATTTGATACTGTAATCGTTGTTGAGGTAATTCACTTTCGGGGAAGAAGTGTCGTTGCTCATTCGTGCCCTCCTTCTTGGCCATCGACAGGCTTCAAGGTCTTGATATAGGAAATGATCTGCATGATCTGCTGTTCATTCAATTGTGTTTCATAGGTCGGCATGACCGGATTGAATCCGGCGACAACCTTGGCAAGCGGCTGAAAAATGGACTCGCGGATGTACGCATCATCCACCGTCACGGTTCGACCATTCTTAAGGGTGACGCTTTTGCCATAAACGCCATTCAGACTCGGGCCCAATTGGGTGTTTCCGGTTGCTGCGTGACAGGTGTTGCACTTGTTTTCGGTAAACAGACGCTCGCCCGCTTCTTCCATCGATTCATTAGCGACGTTGCCACTCAGCCAAGCGGCATAGTCTGCCTCAGACAGGACGTGGACCCAGCCGTTCATGCCAGCGTGGGACGTACCGCAATATTCCGCGCAGAACAAGCGGTAGGTTCCAATCTTGGTGGGCCGAAACCAGAGCGATGTATATTTGCCGGGAACGACGTCCATTTTGGTGCGGAACGCCGGGACATAGAAACTGTGTAAGACGTCTTCCGAGGCCATGATGATGCGCGTATTCTGACCCAAGGGAACGTGCAATTCGTTGATTTCGCTACGTCCATTGGGATGCTGAAGTTTCCACATCCACTGTTTGGCAACGACGTAGACCGGTACCGAATCAGGCGGTGCCTGAACCATGCCCATGTAGATGTTCGTACCCCAAAAGAAAATGCCCAAACAGACCACCAGAGGAATAACCGACCAGGTGATCTCAAACATGATATTGCCTTCGATTTCTTCCGGGCACTCATCGTCGCTGCGGCGGCGATACTTCACGAAAAAGAAGAGCGCAACGGCAACAATGCCCAGCGTCATCACAGTGGTCAATGCAACCAGGAAAAAATAGAGGTTGTCGATCTGACCAGCGAAACTTGACGCTGCTTCTGGATAAAATTGGAACGCTTTTCCCACGTTTAAGCCTCTTTGCTGACTTTGGCGATACGATCGCGACGAATCATAACTGCGATAAATGAAAGCATGGCGCCAACCGTAAGCACGCCGCCGGCGCGGACCGTGCGCATAATGGAGAGCCCGTATTTCCCCGTCATGGGGTCATATTGAAAACACCACAAAAGGATAGCATCAACGGGCGTGCCAATTTTCTTTTCGGAGGCGTCGACCAAGGCCAGACGCAAATCACGGGCCGAAAATTCAATACCATAGAAATATTTGGATAACGTTCCATCCGGTGTCACAACCATGATCGCGCTGGAATGCGCATATTCATCGGTTTCCGGGATATACTGAAAAGAGTAACCCGCTGCGTCCGTCAGCGTTGCAATCGCCTCTTTGTCAGCGGTCAAAAAATGCCAATATTTATCGGTGCGCCCTTTGTGGCTCTGTTTGGCATAGGCCGCACGTTTCTCCTCGGCCATCTCGACGGTTTCTTTTTCGTCGAAACTGATCGAAATCAGATCATAGTCCTCACCCACCTTGAGATTCATTGCGTTCACGGCTTTGACGACGCCATTCAGGGTAAGCGTGCAAAGTTGCGGGCACTCATAGTAGACAAAACTAAGAATAACAGGACGATCCGTAATCAGATCATCGAGCGTGACCATTTTTCCGTTCGAGTTTCGCAGCTCAAGGTCCATGGGCAGGGTTGTATTGAGTTTCTGAAGAACATTGACGTTCTTCAGGACCTCGGTACCCGGGCTTTTCTGGGCCTTTACGCTTTCGGCAGTCGTCAGACTGAGTAGCAGCAGGGCAATTATAAATGGATGGTGGCGTGTCTTCATGGCGTATTCGTGATCGTGTGATCATCTCCGTCATGCGCATGCGGTGCAGCGTCTGTTACAGGAGTAGGTTCTATTTCAACGTCAACCGGGGCGTGTGCGTCATCGGCAGCAACCGGGGCGCCAGCGGCCTGAGCGAGCAGTTGTTTCGCGCGTGCAATGGGAATACGAGCGATGCCGTTTGCTTCGTCAACCAAAGCGTAGCTGTTCAATAATTCGTCTTCGTTTCGATGCAAATCAGCCAAGCGCTGTGGCGCATTGAGGCGCAATCGTGGTGCAGGCGGAAGCACGTCGGTTTTGCCCATCGGCGCGACAGGGTCCGCATTGCGTGCGACGCCTTTTTCCATAGCGACATACGTTAAGCGAACGATAAAGAAAGATGCGATGACGACGATGGTAAGAATGATCGCACTGATAACGATCAGTTTGACGCTGGCGTCTGTCTTTTCGTAACCGTCGTTGCTTTGCTGTTCAGCGCCGTGATCAGTCATGATGCCCGTCTCCCAAAACTTCTTTCATGCGTGGGCTAAGTGCCGCAATCAGGGGCCTACTGGAAAGCCCTCTGAAGTAAACGAAAAGCCAGATTCCGAGCAACCCGAAGAATGTGGTCACATCCAGCAGATGAATGCGCATGCCTTCGGTATGGAACGACGGAATCACGGTCCAGGCGAAATCCAGAAAACGCGCAAAGAGAATGAACACAGCAAGTTTGGCCAGCCGGTCCAAACGCTTTTTGATACTGCGGTTCATCAGAAAAAGGAATGGAATGAAGAAATGCGAGATAATCAGCGCCAAACTAAGAACCTGCCAACCACCCTGTAGTCGTTCGGCGTACCAGAAGCGTTCTTCGGGTAGATTAGCAGACCAGATAATAAGGAACTCGGAGAAGGAAACGTAGGCCCAGAACATGGTGAATGCCAACATCAAGTTACCCAAGTCGGAACAGAGCTGAAAACGAACGACGGACTTGATCGGCTCAATATCTTTGATTTTATTCAACACGATAACGGCCAAGGCAATTGAACCCAATGCGGCGCCTGCGCCATAACGGACACCAAACATCGTGGAGAACCAGTGTGCCTCGATGGACATCAACCAGTCGAAGGACGCAAAGGTCATGGTCAGCGCATAAATAACGATGCATGGCGCTGAAAACATCCCAAATTTAGCACTGGCCAAAGCATCGCCACGATCTTCAGCGCGGGTCCAGGTCAGCAGCCGGTTAACGATGAAGCTCCAAATGGCAAAGAAAATGACAGACCGTAGAATGAACGCGGGAACATTCAGATAGGCTGCCTTGAGCTGAATCACATGGTCATGCGCTGCTTCGGGTCGCGCCCATTCATACAGCGAGCTCATACCGAGGAAAATAGGAATAAGCAACAGTGCTGTAAACGGCAAGGTGCCGGCGGCCGCTTCCAGGAGGCGGCGAATACTGATGCCCCATCGCCCACCACACACGTTCTGCAGGAGAAGCAGGAACAAGCTGCCCAATCCGAAAGACGCAATAAAGGCGAAGCTCAACAGATACGACTCGAAGGCCTGCGAGCGTGTTTTATCGAAGAAGAGTGCAACTACAAATAGCGCCAACCCGGCGATACCGACCTTTAGGGAAAGGCCCTGCGCTTTCTTCGTATCAAGGTTTTTCATTTGCTCTGACATGGTTCTCGTGTCGTTCCTTAATGGTTTTCGCTATGGCCGTCGTCTTCATGCCCATCATCATGGCCATGAACATCGTGTGTGTCGGCCGAGCCTGCCGCGATCAAAGCCTGATCTTCTGTCGGCAGTTCATCTAATTTGGCGCTCTGGCTGAGCTGCAAGGCGCGGATATAAGCTGCGATTGCCCAGCGATCAGCGGGTTTAATCTGCGCCGCGTAATCCGACATGCGGCCGAAGCCTTTGGTCATCACCTCAAAATAGTAGCCAACAGGCTTTTCGCGGACCTTAATGTCGTGGAAAGACGGCGGTTTGGTAAAGCCGCGCTGAACGACCATGCCGTGCCCCGTGCCAACACGGTCGTGGCAAGGTGTGCAGTAAATATTGAAGCGTTGTTGGCCGCGATCCAATAGAGCCAACGTGATCGGCATCGGGGTTTCGGTCACATATTCACCGTCGACGCGACCTTCGAACATGTGCGTGTCGAGATTCAGGTGACCGCGGGCCACGGTATGTTCG
>JAPKCZ010000210.1 GCA_028822745.1 Kiritimatiellia bacterium
TACCTCAATGCATCCGCCGCGCTGGCCAATGTCGATCCGGCCATGGAGGAAGCGGCCGAAAACTTAGGCTGTTCCGGCTTTGATAAATTTCGCCGCATTACCTTGCCCCTCATCATGCCGGGTCTGTTTGCGGGGGGGACGATTATTTTCATTTGGAGTTTCACCGAACTGGGTACGCCCCTGATCATGAACTACACGCGCTGTGCATCGGTGCAGGTGTTTGATGCGCTCAAGGAAATCGGATCGAATCCGTTTCCGTACGCCTTGGTCTTTGTGATGCTGTCCTGCAGTGTTCTTCTTTACACAATCAGCAAAGTGATGTTCGGACGGAATACGTACGCCATGCAGAGCAAGGCCGCCGTTACATTTACGGCGACAAAGGTAAGCGGTTGGCGCGGGGCGTGGGTTGCTGCTCCGTTTGTGCTCGTCGTTCTCATCGCGTTGACGCCGCATATTGCTGTGATTTTCACCAGCTTCAGCGCCCCAGGTAGCTGGTATGGAACGGTGTTGCCGTCTGAACTGACGACGGAAAACTATACCGAAGCACTTGGCCACAGCATGACGGTCAGCAGTATCAAAAACAGCCTCGCCTTCTCGTCGATGGCCGTCTTTTTTAACATGATATTCGGTATCGCCATTGCCTTCGTGGTGGTGCGGTCAAACATTCCGTTTCGAGGGCTTCTGGATGCGCTTTCGATGATTCCGCTGGCCGTGCCGGGGCTGGTCATGGCCTTCGGGTATCTGTCGTTGAGTTCGTTTGTCAGTAATCTGGACTGGGTAAAGACGAGTGCGATGTGGACCTCTGTTTTTGATGTGCGCACGAATCCAACCCTCTTTCTTGTGATTGCCTACTCCGTGCGACGCTTGCCCTACATGGTACGGTCCGCTGTGGCGGGCCTGCAGCAGACCTCGGTCACGCTCGAAGAGTCCGCTGCGAATCTGGGGGCGTCGCCGTTAACGACGATTCGTCGCGTGACGCTCCCATTGATCACCGCCAACGTGATTGCAGGCACGCTTCTCGCGTTTGCGTTTAGCATGCTCGAAGTCTCGGATAGTCTCATGCTGGCGCAGCGTGCCGATTATTATCCAATTACAAAAACGATCTACGAGCTCTTTCAGTTGATCGGCACGGGCAAATACGTGGCTTCCGCGCTAGGCGTGTGGGCCATGGTCTTCCTCGCCGTCACCATCATCGGCAGCAGCCTCTTGCTCGGCAAAAAATTAGGCGCCATTTTCAGGGTTTAAAACGGTGTAAGACGTCGCTTTTCGCGCTGCGACCCAAGTTGCTCAAGGTCGTGAGGCGCCAACAAAGGTTGCAAGAGGTCGGGTCGTGTCCTACCTTGGCTCTTCGTGGGGAAGGACAACGCAATGGCACAGAAAAACATACGCTGGCTTCTACGCGAGCTCCCGTCGCTGGTTGGCGACGGTGTTCTGGACGGCGGCGCTGCGGAGCGGTTGAGGTCGCATTACGCCGACCTTGCTGCTTCGCGCCGGAACTGGGCCCTGACGATTTTCGGCATTCTGGGTGGCGGCCTCGTGGGCCTGGGGGTCATTCTTTTGCTGGCTCACAACTGGTCCGGCATGCCGCGCCCTGTTCGTACGCTACTGAGCATAGCGCCGCTTCTCTGCGCGCAGTGCCTTGCCGGTTGGGGGCTGTTGCGTGGTAAGCAATCCACCTCTTGGCGTGAAACCGTCGCGATTCTCTGGACGCTGTCTATCGGGGCGTCGACCGCATTGGTCGCGCAAACCTATCATATATCCGGCAGCGCTTCGCAGTTTGCGCTGACATGGATGCTGTTCACCATTCCGGTTGTTTACCTGCTGAACGCGACCTCGCCGGCATTGATTTACCTCGCTGGCATTATCTGGTGGGCCATGGAAGCCGCCCACGGATCGCATTCAGAGTGGTGGTTGTGGCCGCTGTTGGCATTGGTGGTCCCTCATACGATGCAGGCTGTGCGTGGCAACCCATACCGCACGCGGCCTGTGCTGCTGCTCTGGGGCTACGCCATCGCTTTATGTTTCGCGGTGCCATTGCTGTTCGAAAACAATCTGGACAACCTGTGGGTCCCGGTATTCTGTGGCCTTTTCGGATGTTATTATCTTGTCGGCACATTCTGGTTTGACGACAGCCCTTCTGTCTGGCAAAAACCGTTCGTCCTCATCGGGTCACTCGCATCAACGCTGTTTGCTTTCGTTTTCGCCAGCGAAGCGCCTTGGCGTGAGGTCCGATGGTATGTCTCGTATTCGAATCATCAATTTGGATACTTTTCCCTCTACGATGCCCTCGCGGCGTTGCCTGTTATTGCGGTCATTATGCTGCTTGTCAGCTGCGTACGTCGCGGCAAGACCGGCGCAATGCTTCTCGGCGCGATGCCGATTCTGGCGACACTCGGTTACGTGTTGTCGGCGCGACCGCAGTGGACGCTCGTGACTGTCATTGTCTTCAATATTTACGTTTTTGCACTGGGCGCCCAACGCCTCGTGATAGGGTTCAAGTCGATGCGTGTTGGCATGGTCAATACAGGCATTCTGCTGATTTTTGCTCTTATCATTCTACGCTTCTTCGACACGGAGATGAGTTTTGTGGCCCGCGGCATCGTCTTTGTCATCCTCGGCGTTGCCTTTCTTGTGACAAACGTCGTACTGGCACGCCGGAAGACGGACGAATCCTCATGAAAAGATCAGTCCTGTTTGCCATTTTTATTTGTGTCGCGGTGATTCAGCTTCTGTTGCCGGTGGTCATGATTGCCCGGCGCGAAAACGTGCTCAAGACGGGGCAGCCCTTCAAACTGCAGACGGCCCCCGTCGACCCTTATGACGCGTTTCGAGGACGCTACGTCGCTTTGCGCTATGATTTGCGATCGACACCCCTCGCTCACGGACACACGTTCGAAAATGCACAGACCGTCTACGCCGTTCTAGAAGGGGATGCAGAAGGCTTTGGGAAAATCACTTCGCTACATCATAAGCGGCCGGACACAGACACCAGTCTTAAACTCCAACTGAATTCGGTCACGCCAGTTGAGGCCCGCTTTAGCCTGCCGTTTGACCGGTTCTACATGGACGAGTTCGAGGCGCCTGAAGCGGAACGCGTCTATTGGCAGAACGCCCGACGAACCAATCGCACTGCCTATGTCCAAATTCGCGTAAAGAACGGATTGGGTGTCATTGAAGAACTCTACGTGCAGGACATGCCCATTCGGAAATTTATTTCGTATATCGCCACGAAAAAGTAGGGCTCGGCGCAACGGTTCGTCTAAAGGCGCGTAAAGGTTTGTGCCGACAAACCTGTCCTAAGTTTTTCATGGTCCCGATTTATAAGGGGTCGAATCTTCGCTATATTTCCTAAAAACGGGGGCGCCGTCCTTCCTAAAGCGGAGAATCAACATGAAGAGTTTGATCACTGGCAAATGCCGTGAGACCTTGAGTGCTGCTGATGTCGCCTTTATACTGGAGGCGACCGGGAACGATGCCAATGCGTCGAGGGGGTTGCAGGCGCTGTTGTGCGACGCAGCGGAGCGCGACCAGGTCTTGGATGACCCGGCCTTGATGCATGCCTTACTCAATCATCCGGGCTGCCTCGACATTTCGACCCAACTGTTCTTCTATCTTGTCGTGCGACATTCCTTGGTCGCGTCATCGCTCGATGATCGCGATGTGGCGGATTACGTTGCAAGCATGCTCACGGCTTTCGCATCGGCCGACCGCATGTTGCGCCCTCTGCCGCACAAAGACTTCGCGACGGAGTGGAGTGTGGACCTTCTCTGTGCCATTGCGGACGCGCGCGAGGAAGACGCCTTTCTTCTGCGTACGCATTTGGCGAACTACACGCTTTTCATGACGGGGCTTTTCCCTGAGCGCATTGCGCAGCGGCGTGAACGACGCGCGGCACCTTCGGTTGACTATTATGAATCGATGGGTCAGATGAGCTTCAAAGATGCCAGTCAATGCCGTCTTGCTGCTGAATTTGAGCTGCGGCGTGGGGCGGGCTGGTTTGGATTGGTCGGCGGGCCAGTGCGGTTCCCTTGATGGCCCGTCTGCGCAGCCCCCGACGCTTACCGCTTGGTGTTTGGCGCATTCCCGCCTTGTTGGTATGTGTTGGCTTAGGTGTGCTTCTGATGGGTGTGCCGGTCGTGGGTATCGCGCTGATTTACTGCCTGAACCAGCCCGTGCTGGACGGACTGCTCTATGACACGTGGGGTGCCGTGGTGGTGTGCCACACGTTAAGGGCGCTACCTTTTGTTGCGCTGGTGCTCCTGCCTGCCGTTGCGCAGACGCCGCGTGACGTGCGGGATGCCTGCGCCGTTGATGGCGTGCCGGCCGCTAGCCTGTTTTTTCGTATCATCCTTCCCATGCATTGGCGCAGTTTGTTGGTTGGGTTCTGTGTAGCCTTTGTGCTGTCTCTGTCTGAGTTGGGGGCGACGTATCTCGTGATTCCGCCCGGGAAAACGACGCTTAGTGTGCGTTTTTTCACGTTGATTCACTACGGTGTTTATTCCGATGCGGCAGGGCTTTGCCTAATGCTCAGCATGATCGTGGCGTTCGTTGCTGGAATTCCGGCCCTGCTGTTGTTGCCTTTCCGCGCCAGGCCTTGCGGACCCGTAGAATCGAACTAAAAGTGCATTAATGCGACTTTGGGCTTCCATTTTCCGTAAAAGAAGGGCATTGTCACGGGCTTTTTGAGCATTTTAACGATAGTCGGACGCAATCAAAGAGCGCCTCGACGCCGATGAAGTCCGCGATGTTGTCGCCAGACGCCATTGAGACCTCCCGTTTAACACCAGAAGGATAACGAAATGAGTAGTGATCTGAGCAAAATGCGGAACATCGGTATTTCCGCGCATATCGACAGTGGAAAAACGACCCTGACCGAACGCGTCCTGTTTTACACGGGCAAAATCCACAAGATCGAAGAGGTC
>JAPKCZ010000211.1 GCA_028822745.1 Kiritimatiellia bacterium
CGACAGGGCTCGACGATCGGAATGAGTTGCGTGCGTGCTCAGGAGGACATGTCTGCTGCGCTGGCGCTTGCGTTCCAGTATGATGACACCGTCATGGCTGAAACATATATCCCTGGACGAGAACTGACGGTAGGTCTTGTGGATGGTCAAGCCATGCCGATCGTTGAAATCGTGGCGCCGGAGGCCTGGTATAGCTATGACGCGAAATATGCTAGTCAGCAAACGGTGTATCATGTTCCCGCGGCGCTGCCAGATGCCACGCGCAAGCACTGTGTTGACCTTGCGCGCCGCGCCTATCAGGCGACCGACTGTCGGGGCATGGCACGGGTCGATTTTCGCCTACGGCCTGACGGTGCGCTCTTTGCACTTGAGGTCAATACCATCCCCGGGTTTACGCCCAGTAGCCTTCTGCCAAAAGCTGCCGCAGCCTTCGGGTGGGAATTTCCAGAATTGTGCCGCCGGGTGATGGCGACCGCATGGGAAAAATGAAAACGAAAAATGGGTGGCGTCTTGATTAATTTCCACGCTCCGAATTCTATTGCTTGGTAAGGGTGGTACATTTTGATAGTACTATCCTGCCCGCATCTCTAATGCGGCGATCAATGAAGTAGCGTATACAATATAGCGCAAGGAGGCGTTGACATGCCGGACCTATTTCCGGACTGGATGAAGCTCCCGGAGGCGGGGCGTTCGAGCAAGAAGAGGACGAACTCGCGTCGTCGTCGCAAAAAAAGCCTGAATGTATCGTTCTCTAAGCGACTGACCGGTTCATTTGATGGCGTTTCCGCACACGTCCTCGTCGCCAGTCTCGCTGTTGCTTTGGCGCTGTGTGTGGGTCTCTGGTTCGGCATTAAGAGTATGGGTGGGATGCTCTTTTCCGATAACCCCATGTTCACGATACAGACCCTTGAATTGAACTCTTCGGATCGCGTGGCGCGGGATTATATTCGCGGTAAACTACGCATCGACCATGGCGCCAATCTGTTTGGGGTCAACATCGCTAAAGCGCGCCTGGAATTTCTTCGTTTCGCGCCGCATTATCGCGCCATGGAGATTACACGCATTTTGCCCAGTACCATGCGCATCACACTCGTTGAGCGCGAGCCAATCGCACGGTTTGGCCGGAATGCGACCTATGTTGTGGACGAACACGGGTACATTTTTAGACCGCACGGTCGACGTGCGGACTTGCCGGCGGTGCATGGGCACGGTGGCGAGATTGTACAACCGGGTGAGCGCCTTTCGGGGTTGGCTGCCGATGCCGTTGCCTTGATCGATTATTGTCGTCAGGCGGAGTTTGATCAGGACATTGCCATCGCCGATATTGATGTTACGGGAGGGTTTGGTGGACGCGGCGACAGCCTTCGCCTCCAACTCAAGGATCAGACGCGCGTCGACTTCTGGTGGAGCCGCAGTCAAGGCGATGCCGTCACGCAAGACCTTCATGATCGCCTGGCGTTTTTGCGAACCCTCATCCGAACCGAACGGTCTGCGGGACGCGCATTGAGCAGTGTCAACCTGACACTGGACGCGTATCGCCGCAATTTGCCCATTTCATATCGGGACTAGGATCGATCAACCATGGCACTTCCTCCGGTGGTGGGTTTAGAAATTGGAACAACCAAGACGGTCGCCTTGGTTGGTGAATGGCGCGAAGACAATCATGTCAACATCATTGGTATCGGCGAACAGGAGTCTGCCGGTATTCGAAAAAGTCAGATCGTTGACTTCGAGAAGGTCTGTGCCGGGATACGCTCGGTTTTGGCCACCGCCGAGGAACGCTCCGATGTCAGTATCGGTGAGGTCATGCTGGCGGTGGATGGCGCACGCATCCGAGTTGATGTGAACCGCGGCATGGTTCCTGTCCTTGATAAGAGCGGCGAGATCACGCAAGACGATATCGAGCAAGTCATGGACGTGGCGAGTGCTGTGAATCTAGGTTCCGACCGGGAGATCATTCACACCGTCAACCAGCACTTTTACATTGATGACAGCGAACGCGTCATCAATCCCGAAGGATTACGAGGGGCACGTCTCAGTTTGGACATGTTGGTGTTCCACGGTAGTCGCAACGGCCTCGGCGACATGCTCAGAGCTGCCGAATCACGACAGATTGATGTGCAGGATATGGTTTTTTCGGGTCTCTGCTCGGCGCTTGCCGTGCTCACGACCGAGCAGAAGCAAAGCGGCGTTGTTGTGATTGATATTGGTGGCGGGACGACCGACTACGTTGTGTATATACATGGAATCGTACGCACGGCGGGTGTTTTCTCGCTTGGCGGCGATCATATTACGAACGACATCGCCTACGCTTTCAATATTCCAATGAAGCAGGCCGAGCGTATTAAGCGCGAGTACGGGTCCGCGCGCGTCAATGAGGACGATGGAATCGAAAAGGTGAAAATAGCGGCAGAGGTTGGGTTTGCGGGATGCGAAATCAACCGCAAGGCGCTAAATCAGGTCATCAACGCACGGACCGATGAGATGTTGCGCAAAGTAGGGCGTGAATTGCAGCGCGAGGGTGTCATTCACCAACTCGGGGCCGGTGTTGTTTTGACCGGTGGCTGTGCAAATCTGGATGGACTCTGCGCAATTGGTGAAAACGTCTATGGCATGCCGTGCAGTGTGGGTTCGCCACGTAATTTCGTCGGCCTCAATTTGGCAACCGCTGGCCCCGAGTACGCGTCTGCCTGCGGGTTGGTGCAATACGGTTTTCGAATCGCCCAAGAAGAGAAGGTTACCAGTGGCTTTTCGGGATGGTTCAAAGGTCTGTTAGGGCAGTAAACGATGGAACGCCTTGAAAAAGATATTGGTTTTGTGGCACTGGGCGGAGCTGGATTAGGCGTCGCTGCGCGTCTTCAGATGGACGTGTCAGATCGGGTCTGCGTTTCCGTTATTGATACGGACGCACGTGCGCTGGCGGCGACAGCTGTTGGCGTGAAGCTCCAGGCGGGTTCCAAGCGGACCGGCGGGCAGGGCTGTGGTGGCGATGTCGGGCAAGGGCGCTTGTCGGTCGAAGATGAGATGAGCGCGATTCGCGATCTCGTTCTCGGCCAGCGTATGGTCGTCGTATTTGCCGGACTTGGTGGGGGAACAGGCTCGGGGGGCATTGGGACGGTTTTACGTGCCGCGCGTGAGTCCGATTGCTTCAGTGTTGCCGTTGTGACCATGCCGTTTGGTTTCGAAGGTGCCGGCCGCCTGGAAAAGGCCGCGCAAGCACTTAGCGCTGTTCAGGAAACCGCCGATCTGGTGTTGGCTATTTCAAGTGATCGGGTGGTGGAGCATATTGGTGACCGCGATGTCGCAACCACGTTTGCGCTGGCCGACGCTATTCTTGGCGAGAGTGTGGCTGCGCTTTGTAATCTGTTCGTACGCCCTGGCTATATCAAACTTGATCTCGGTGACTTGCGCCGTCTCGCACAGCATTGCGGGGCACCGTTTTCGCTTGGTTTCGGGGCGGCCAGTGGCAAGGATCGCGTGGACTCGGCCTTGCGCCAGTTGTTGGACGGCCCGCTACTGAATGCAGGGCAGGTGCTCGAACAGGCATCCGGTGTCATGGTCGGAATTTTGGGTGGGGAGGATCTTCGTTTGTCTGAAATCAGTGCGGTCATGTCCGGAATCCAGTTGCGCACGAAGGCCGATTGCCAATTGGTCATGGGGACGACCATTGATGCCAAGGCGGACGACAGTTTGACGCTGGTGCTCCTATGTACAGACACTTGGGACGATGAAGCGCCGCCAGCGCCTGTTCTGTTGGCCGATCGTCCGAAGCCCGTGCGAGGAAGCCGGAATCACGTAAAGAAATCTCAGCTACAGCCACTTTTAGGGCTGGATATGAGCGGCAAAGATCGATTCAAAGGTGTTGAAGCCACGATCATTGACGGCGAGGATCTCGATATTCCGACCTATGTACGTCGCGGCATTCGTCTGGAAAAGTGATGTCGCGCCTGCCGTTGCATGAGCAATCCATCTGGACGCTGCGTAACGGATGCGATCATCTGTGCGGCTGTGACTTGCGTGTGAGCGCGGGGTACGACACAATGCAACCATCATGAAGGCACTTTCGAGCAAGCTAATCGCTTTGGCCGCGCTGTCCGCAACCGTCGCATTATTGGTGTGCGGGCTGTTTCGGGGGGATTTGAATCAGGACGAGGGCTGGTACCTCTACGGTGCTCGGCTGGTCGCCGAAGGACAAACGCCCTACGTCGATTTTGCAACCACCCAAGGGCCTGTCATGCCCTATGTCTATGCCGTGGCGCACCCCCTTGTTGAAGCCTACGGTGTGATGGGGGGGCGCCTGTTTACGGTGCTCCTTGCCATGATCTGCATCGCATTCACCGTTGGGCTTGCGATGCGCCTGGCCGGCGGGCTGGGGCGATCGGAGGCCGTCGCTGCGGGTGTGATGACGCTGTGCTTACTGGGGCTAAACGGATTTCAGGCGTACTATTTCAGTGTGGTCAAAACGTACGCCTTGGCGGGTGCTTTATTGGCTGCCGGCTTTTGGGTACTAACGGCGCTCCCACGTTTTCCGCGAGGTGCGCCTGTGTTGAGCGGTGTTCTGATCATGCTGGCTGCTGGCACGCGTGCTTCGGCGGGATTCGCGTTGCCGCCTCTATTTCTCATCATGTTGCTGGCTGACTTTAATTCGCGCCGTTCTGCCGTTGATGAACCTAATCCGGCACGCAACACATGGCTGTGGCTCTTTGTTGGCGCCACGCTGACGGCGGTGGCCCTGTTTTTGCCCTTCTTCCTTTTGGCGCCAGAAGCGTTGTGGTTCGCCATGGTTGAGTACCATGCCGAGCGTGAGGCGGGGGCGCTTATGTTAACGGTCGCCTATAAGGGTGGATTCGTGGCGCGCTGCATTCA
>JAPKCZ010000212.1 GCA_028822745.1 Kiritimatiellia bacterium
ACCAACCGCGTCAGAGAAAGATGCATTAACTCGCAAAAACCCTCCAGCTTTAGAGGATCGTATGATTGCTGGTAAATCTGCAAATTTTGACATCTTAGTCCTCCTCGGGAGCGTCTGAAGTCACTGGTGAAATTTGGCCGGCTCTTCTGAAGCATCTACAAATTGGCGGAATAATCGAAAGGAACCTTTAAGTCTATCGCTTTAAACAAAGGAACTTCAATTAAGACTCATAGCGCAGGTTGCCTAGTATGACCTGAAAACTAATACGTTACCATGTTTTTTTACATTCTTTGTCAATATTATTAGCCAAATCTTCATCAAACGGCCGCCAATAGGAATTTGCTTTCCCTACGTTCCGGACAACCCGTCTGCTGGGCCACGTAAAGTCCCCGATTTGTGACTGGATGATACGCCAGGCGGGGACCCAAGGTTAAGAATTCGGCCGGCAGGGCCAATGGTGCTGGCCAGGGCGGGCTACGATGCCCGGTTGAGGGTAAGTCACCCCCGTTGGGCACCCGTTTTGAGCACTACGAGGGCGTGGGACGCCCGAGAAGGAATGTCCCGCAGGGACAGGGCCGAAGGCCCGAGCCGATGGGGATCGGCGAGTCAAACCTCTCACGCCGCGAACTCGGGGTCGTTCGCGTAGGCCATCACGGGCTCAGTGTCGTAGTCGGGGAATGGATCATCGAGGTACGGCTCGATGATGATGCCCGAGCGTAAAGTTGTGCTGGTGCAGGACGAGATTCGTGGTGTTCCTGTAGGGAAATCCGTTCGCTGGAACAGCATGATCCAAGTGGACGCGGCGCTGTCCGATGATCGACGCTCTGCGACCCTGAAATACAAAGACAAGACCATGCACGTGAGGCTTGCGTCCCTTGCAGACGCGCACTTCACTCTCATGAGTGCTGCCCCGCCAAAAGACAATGAGAATCCAAACGAAGGCTGGCAACGCCTTGTGATCGATACGGAATCAACCGGGAAAGCGTTGTTGATTCAGGTGCTGTACGTGCCCGGAACGGCGGATGAACCAGAGTGGGTCGACTCGGATCTTTCGCAATGGCGGTAAGCCTCCATAGGCTCCCGGCAATGGATTCTACTTAACCGGGCGACTCCACGGAGTGACGCTTTGGAGCCCGACGGGTTCCGCCGGTTTCGGCTGTTTCTCGGTTGTCCTTTGCGTCCTACTTGCCCTGTGATTTCCCAATTCCCATTTGTCGTTCAAGGGCTTCGAGACGCTTGTCGCGAGCCTCATCGACGGGGTCGTAGGTGGGGGTTTGGGGAAGAAGCTCATCGCCAATCAGGGTTCTAGGCGGTTCGGTCAGTGGGTCGTAGGGGCGAATAAATCCGGCACACCCGGAGCTGGCGACCCAAACGCAAACCAACGCTGTCATCATCAAAATTTCCCCACATCGACTCATTTCATGCTCCTTTGCGTTCTGTTCAGCATGACTTATAGCACGCCTGTGCGCCCATGTCAGGTAGCGGCTTCGGCGAAGGACGCCGTTGCGGCCATTCAAGGGCACCTGAAAGAAGGGACGCGCTTCTATAAGCACCTCGAAGAACTGGGACTGATCTACCTGTGAATGCCCGTCGTGAATATCATTCTCGTATGGAAAGCCGGATGCGGGACATGCGCACGTCCGGTTTAATGAGGGAGAACAAGAGGGCCTGACCCGTCATGTTGTTCTCTACTCTACCGAACTCTGCGGTTAAACTTGTCTCTGGCCTATGGGATGCTCGTGAGTGTGATTAAGATTTGGGGCGAAAATCGCTCCGCGTCTGCGGGACTCAGTGGTGAGTCCGATATTTTCGAATGACGTTGATAACCATCAAGCGAGGCACATGTGATTCTTCTTTATGTCATCAATGTCGTTCTGATTTGTGCGCTATGCAGCATTGTCAGCGACGGATTGCTGTTGCTCTATTTGATGCCACTGGCATTTGTGGCGATATCAACCTTTCCGGAAAACGGGTCGCCCGTTGAGCGCCGCCTGACACTGTTTGCGACCGCATTTGTAAGTGCGGCGTTCTGTGCTTCTCAGAATTTCTGTTTCTTGGATTGGTATGCTTACAACACAACGCCGGGCCTCGATCTCCAGCGATTCACGTATGGGTCGAGCGTTCTCTTTCTGGTGCTGGTTCTGTTGTGCGCCGGGTTGTGCAGCACGCATTTGCGTCTGAGTGGGCTGCGTGATCGATGGGCGTTGCTCTTTATCGTTCCGGCAGCGTCGCTCGGGCAGAACGGCTGGAGCGCCTGTCCCGCGATCGGCATCGCTGTCGCTGGGCTGCTTTTGTTGCTTGCTGTGCGTTGTATTCCTCCTCGAGCCGGTCAAAATCCATCCTGTCTTCTGGGTCGGATCTGTAACGAACTGATCTGCGTTGTCGGCGTTGTTTCTTTTGTGACGCCCGACTATGGCACTCTGGTCTGGCCGCTGGCCTTGGCATGTCTTTGCGTTAAAGGGAGTGCTTCGCCGGCTTGGTTCATGGCTGTGGTTGCCATCGCCTGGCAGAGCGAGACCTACCCAAACCCATTTTACGTTTTGCCTGGATACGGCACCATTGTGGTTACGTTGATTCTGTGGCTGATTTGTATGTTGTTCGCCGTACGGGCTGTGAAGGCGCGAATTCGCTCAACAACGCTCCGGGTCGCAGACGCGCCGGCGTGCAGCGTTTCGGTGGTCATTCCTGTGATCAATGAGGCCGAGCAAATTGCTGCATGTCTGCGGTCGGCGCTGCAGGCTTCGTGCGTTTGTGAAGCGATCGTCGTCGACGGTGGGTCGCAGGATGAGACGGTACGAATTTCTGGTCGGGCCGGTGGGCGCGTGATCTCAAACCCTGACGGTCACGGACGAGGCGCTCACATTCTTGCGGGGACACTGGCTGCACGAGGCGATGTGGTTCTTGTTGTACATGCCGATACACGGCTGACGCCAGCGGCGGCATCGGATGCTTTGAGATACTTGGCCGATCACCCGCATGCGCTCGGTGGGGCGATTGGTTCGGTGTTTGATTCCCCGCGGGTCGTCCTTCGGTTTGTGGAAGCGGCCAACAATTTGCGTGCAGCCTTCATGGGCATCAGCTTCGGGGATCAAATTCAGTTCTTTAAGCGTGGTCCTGCAATCAAGGCCAATTTGGTCCCTGATTTTCCGCTGATGGAGGACGTTGAAATCAGTCTGCGACTTCAACGCTATGGCGATGTGGCATATTGTTTCGGTGATTGCCTTGTGTCAGACCGCAGTTGGGGCGGGGGAGGCGCACGCAAGCGGGCCGTGTTAGTGATTCGACTGGTGGGCCGCTATCTCCTACAGCGGATGCGCGGCACACCTGACGTGAACGCCATGTATCAGCAGTACTACGGCGACCGCAGCGAGTAGGAAATGGCACTTAGTTAACGCATTTTGCGAGACAATAGATCCCGAGGCTGTGCCATTTTGTGTGGGAGTGTGTGAGTGGATCACGAACGTTGCGCTGTAGCTCTATGGGAACCGCGTGCCAATGAGTGGCTGTTTCTTCTCACATACCCACATACTCACACACCCATCGGGCCTAGTAGGCCTTGGCGTAGATGACTTGATGCTGGGCCTTTTCGCCACAGATCACACAGGACGCCGCATCGCTGCGTTTTTCTGTAGGAATGCAGCGGATCGACACAGATAGCTCTTTGTTAATCTTGGCTTCGCATTCTGTATTGCCACACCACCCGGATTCAACGAAACCACCGTGAATTTCAGGCTTTTTTGAATTGGCTGGTGTGAAGAATGCCTTGAAGGTGTCCCAGTCATCGAACTGATGCGTATTATCCTTAAGAAGCGCACGGGCGCCCTCGAGCATGCCGTTTTGAATGTCTTCGAGAACGGATGCAACGTCTTTGACAAAGTCTTCGCGTGGCGCGCTGTATTTCTCTCGTGCACTGCGGTCGCGGCGCCCAACGAACACCGCGTTTTCCTTCATGTCACGGGGGCCGACCTCGGCGCGGACAGGAATTCCTTTTTTGATCCAGCCCCAGCCTTTTTCACCAGCGTTGATGTCGCGGTCATCCAATTCGACTCGCAGGGGTGCTCCGTCGTAGCTCTGCAATCGTAGGGCGTCGGCCAGTTCTTTGCAGTAGGCCAGCACGGGCTCGCGTTCGTCGTCGCTACGATAGATTGGGAGAATGACCACATGGCTTGGCGCGAGGCGAGGGGGCATGCGCATGCCGTCGTCGTCGCCGTGCGTCATGATCATGCCGCCGATGAGGCGCGTCGATACGCCCCAGGATGTCGTCCATGCGTGCTCGCGGGCACCATCGCGCGCCTGAAAGATGATCTCTGAGGCTTTTGAGAAATTCTGACCCAAAAAGTGGCTCGTGCCGGCCTGCAGTGCTTTGTGGTCCTGCATCATGGCTTCAATCGAGAACGTGTTGTCGGCGCCGGGAAAACGTTCGCCAGCCGTTTTTTCGCCGGTGATCACGGGCATGGCCATGTAGTCTTCTGCAAAGGTGCGGTAGACTTCGAGCATCTTGATGGTTTCTTCCCAAGCTTCGTCGCGTGTTTCGTGAACCGTGTGGCCTTCTTGCCAGAGGAACTCCGCCGTACGCAGGAAAAGACGCGTACGCATTTCCCAGCGCACCACGTTGGCCCACTGATTGATGAGGATGGGCAAGTCGCGATAGCTCTGAACCCATTTGGCGTATGTGGCCCCGATGATTGTTTCAGATGTGGGTCGAACGACCAGGGGTTCCTCAAGTTTGCCGGCAGGCTGCAATTTCCCGTCTTCATCCGCTTCGAGGCGATGATGCGTCACGACCGCGCACTCTTTTGCGAAGCCTTCCACATGGTCGGCTTCCTTCTGAAGAAAGCTAAGTGGAATGAATAGCGGAA
>JAPKCZ010000213.1 GCA_028822745.1 Kiritimatiellia bacterium
CGGCGCCCACAACCACAACATCTACATTCGTCATTAGCTAGTCCTCTGATAACGCTTTCTGCTACTGCGATATGTCACAACAGTTGCCTACGGGCGACCGTGATATTGACTGACTGCGGTGATGCCAAGGTTCTCTTGGCCAATCTAGCGACCAACTTGAGTCGCAGCAACTAAACCCATTGGGTATGTGCGGATATCCAGGCGCGGTTTGGCTTGAATCAGGGTCTTTCAGAACGCTTCGTCTGGGAAATCCATCATGGTCGATGCCCCCGCCATGATCGCAGCAAAGAGCGAACCGGTCTGCGGCAGGATGCGTTCCATGTAGTGTCGGGCTGTTGCAACCTTGGCATCGTAAAAACCTTGGTCTGCACCGTTTTCATGAGTGAGTGCGACTTCAACCATTCGGGCCCAGAGATAGCCAAGGGCGACGAGACCAAATAATCGAAGATACTCACTAGACGCAGCGGCCGCTTCATTCGGGTTTTTTAATCCAACCTGTGCGATGTGTCCGGTCGCCAGTTGCAGTCGGCCAAAGGCTTTAGCCAGTGGCATAACGAAGGGCTGTAATGCGGGGGTGAAGGCGTGTGACTCGATCCATGATTGAACAGGATGAAAAAACTGACGCAAATAACGACCCGTGTGAGCGGGGACTTTTCGTCCAACCAGGTCCAGTGCCTGAACTCCATTGGCGCCTTCATAAATTTGGGCAATACGGGCA
This sequence comes from Kiritimatiellia bacterium, assembly GCA_028822745.1. Lineage (GTDB taxonomy): Bacteria > Verrucomicrobiota > Kiritimatiellia > UBA8416 > JAIOPI01 > JAPKCZ01. The sequence goes on from JAPKCZ010000213.1 coordinate 719, forward strand.
TCCCGCACGTATTGTTCAACACCATTTTCCCGAATGTATCCATGCCCGCCGTAGACCTGGAGTCCCATATTCGTAATATCAAAGCCGTAATCGGTGAAGAACGCTTTCGCGATCGGTGTCATGAGTTGGACAAAATCATTAGCAGAAGCTCGCGTTGTCTCGTCCTCAGCCCGTTCCCTAAGATCAAGGTGCCGTGCAATCCAGGTGGCCATCGCCCGATTGCCCTCAGTCAGTGCGCGCATGGTCAGCAGGGTGCGCCGAATGTCGGGGTGTACGAGGATGGGGTCGGCAGGTTTATCCGGGTGTTTGGTGCCCGTGACCGACCGTCCCTGCAATCGTTCGCGGGCATACTCGACCGCAGCTTGGTAGGCGCTTTCCGAAAGACCCAATCCCTGCACGCCAACACCAAGGCGCGCATCGTTCATCATGACAAACATCGCTTGCATCCCTTTGTTCGCGCTACCAATTAACCATCCGGTTGCCTGATCGAAATTCATGGCACAGGTTGACGAGGCCTTGATTCCCATTTTGTTTTCTAAGGCTGTGCATAGAACACCATTGCGTTCCCCGGGATCACCGTCAGGGTTCGGTAGAAACTTTGGCACCAGGAAAAGGCTGATACCACGAACGCCAGCCGGCGCATCAGGCAGTCGGGCAAGCACCAGATGAATGATGTTCTCGGTGAGGTCGTGTTCGCCTGCCGAAATAAATATTTTGTTCCCGGTCACTCGATAAGAGCCGTCCGCATTGGGTTCCGCGCGAGTGCGTAACAAGCCGAGGTCGGTGCCACATTGGGGTTCGGTCAGGCACATCGTCCCTGACCACTCGCCGCTGGTCAGTTTGGGCAGATAACGTGTTTTAAGCGAGTCGTTTCCAAACGCCGCGATTGCACGATAGGCGCCACGCGAAAGGCCGACATAGGTGCCGAACGCAATGTTCGACGAACACACCATTTCCTCCAACAAAGTGCTGATGGCAGCGGGAAGGCCTTGGCCGCCGTATTGGGGGTCGCTAGATAGTCCAATCCAGCCGGCTTCGGCGTAGGCACGGTAGCATTCGCGAAATCCACTGGGTGTTGTGACCTCGCCCCCCTGGTGGTAGCGACAGCCTTCCTCATCACCGCTGCGATTAATCGGGAAAAGTTCGTTTTCACAGACTTTAGCCGCTTCTTCAAGCACAGCATCAATGAGATCAGGTGTTGCTTCTTCAAAGCCTGGCAAGGCGCTGATGTCGCTCGAATCAAAGAGTTCGTGGTAGACAAACCGCATGTCTCGTAGCGGAGCAGAATAACTGGCCATCAGAAGTCCTGTGTCTTGAGTGAGTTAGTTGCGAAGAGGTTTGCCGCTCTCGAGCATGTGCTCCATTCGAGCGAGTGTGCCTGGGGTTTTTAAAAGCGCCATGATCGCGTTGCGCTCAAGGCGCAACACATGGGCCTCGTTAACCGGTACGGTTGGATCCGCTTCGCCTCCAGAGAGCACATAGGCCAGCTGGGTAGTCACAACCTGATCGTGTGATGTTGCTTTGCCGGCCTTGCACAGATCACGCACCGCCATTGTCATCGCGGCACGCCCACTTGGACCGGGAAGCCTTATTTCTGGGGGTGTCGGGGGGCTATAATCAGCCGCGAGTCGTCGTGCCATGGCCTTGGCGTCGGCCAGTAAACGATCCCGGTTCATGCTGATGTTATCTGTAGGTCTGAGAAAAAGCAGGTCACGGGCTTCCTCGGCCGAACGTGAGACGTTCGCCATACCGATCGCTTCGAAGACCTTACCCACAGCCGCCATGGGGCCCTGTGGATGTTTGGGATTGTTCATCCAGCGAAGCAGCATTTCTTTGCAGCCGCCCCATGCCGGCACAAGTCCCACACCGACCTCCACTAAGCCGAGGTAGGTTTCAGCGTGAGCCTGGATCGCGTCGCAATGCAGAAGCACCTCGCAGCCTCCGCCAAGCGCCATGCCGGAGGGAGCGCCGACGACTGGAAACGGCGCGTATTTAAGTGCCTGATAGATGTCCTGACCCTGTTTCACTGATTTTCCAATCTCGGACCAACCTGCGAGATTGGCAGCGAACAGCGCCTGTCCAAGATTCACGCCTACGGAAAAATTAGTGCCTTCATTGTAAATAACCAATGCCTGAAAGCCTTTCGCTGGAATGAGCGTAATGACTTCCCTGATCACCTTGAATACCTCGGCGTCCAGACTGTTCATCTTGGTGTGAAATTCCAGGCACAGCACCTGATCCCCCAGATCCCACGCGCTGGCTGCGCTGTTGCCGGCAATGCGATCTCCCTCTCGCTTGATGTCAGACAACAGTAAGACACCTTCGGCACGCGAGATGGTGTTGTAACGACCACTGTGACCAAAGGACTCAAGTGTGTTGTCCTGATTGCGGTAGAAGTTGCCTTCACCTACAGCGGTGACGAGTTCGGGAACTGGCATTCCGTCTTGCTGTAGTCGGTTTGAGAACCAAGCGGGTCCCAATTGGTCGAGGAGTTCAAACGGCCCCCATTTCCATGCGTAGCCTGTGCGCATGGCTTCATCCACATCTTGGATGGTGTCCGCGATCTCCGGCACTAGCGAAGCGGCGTAACTCAACGTGTGGGACAAAACGCGCCAGGCATAGCGTCCGCCTTTATCCGGATGGTTGACCAGGGCACGAAGTCCCTGGCGCCCTGCCGCGACGCTTTCCAGTTGGGACGGTGTGCTCGGATGATACTCACCTGTTTCCAGATCAATCGATTCCTTTACCCGCTTGCCGCTTTCCGTATTAAGCCGATAAAAGCCGCCTTTGCCTTTGCGACCGGTAAAACCGGTTTCGATCATTTGATTGATGAATAGCGAGGGTTGGTGAATGTCTCGGTATAAGTCTTTTTCAGGCAAGGTGGCCAGCATAGATGCGGCGACGTGAGGCTGTAGATCGATACCGACAAGATCCATTAAGCCGAACACGCCGGTTTTCGGTACGCCCATGGGGCGGCCTATGACGGCATCGGCTTCTTCGACCGTTAAACCGTCTTCGAATGCAAACCGGATGGCGCTTTCCATCCATAGAATGCCGATTCTGTTGGCAATGAAACCCGGTGTGTCTTTGCAGGTGACTACGCTTTTGCCAAGCGTCTGGTCTCCGAAGCTGCGCAAGGACTGGAGGACATCGGGGCGGGTCTGTGGTCCAGCAACAATTTCGAGTAGGCGCATATAACGCGGTGGGTTAAAGAAATGGGTAATGGCAAAGTCTTTGCAGAATCGTTCTGGAAGACCTTCTGTCAGCTTTTCAAGGGGGATAGTGGATGTGTTTGAAGACACGATCGAGTCAGTTTTTCGCTCGGTTTCAATTCGCGCATACAGGTCACGTTTCGCATCCAGGTTTTCTATGATGGCCTCGATGATCCAGTCGCACTCGCCCAACTGATTTAAATCATCTTCTATGTTTCCAGTAACGATGCGCCGCGCGTTTCGTTTGTGCATCAATGGGGCGGGATTCGTCTTAAGCAGCCGCGCCACTGCCGCGTCAGACAGCGCGTTTCGAGCGTTGGCGCCATCGGGAACGATATCAAGCAAAACTACGGGTAGGCCGGCATTGGCCATGTGGGCTGCGATACCGGCGCCCATGACACCTGCTCCGATAACGCCGACCTTTCGAATGTCGGTCACAGCTAGAGGGCTTCCATGACGGTTGCAATGCCTTGTCCACCGCCAATGCATTGCGTGGAAAGCGCGTAGCGGCCGCCATCGCGTTTCAGAATTTGAGCTGCCTTGCCGGTAATGCGTGCCCCAGTTGCGCCCAGAGGATGACCAATAGCAATCGCACCACCATCCACGTTGACTTTTGTTACGTCGAGTTTGAGGTCGCGGATAGAGGCGATCGACTGAGTGGCAAAAGCCTCGTTAATCTCGATCACATCAAGGTCAGATGCGTCTATTTCAGCTCGGGCAAGGGCTTTGCGTGATGAGAAGATAGGTCCAAGCCCCATGGTTTCCGGTTTGCAACCAGAAACGGCGATGCTGCGAATACGTGCAATAGGCTCAAGACCTTTGCGCTCTGCGTACTCCTCACTACAGACTAAAGTGGCAGCTGCACCATCAGTTAGCGGTGATGCGGTGCCCGCAGTGACCGTACCGTTTTCGTCAAAAGCGA
>JAPKCZ010000214.1 GCA_028822745.1 Kiritimatiellia bacterium
ATGGTGAGGACACCGACTTCGACGGTTGGGTGGGCGGCGATGTCAACTCGAACCGTGTGCATGATGTCGGTGAAACCTGGTGGGAAACGGATCCTTTGAATCCGGATACGGATGGCGACGGGTTGCCCGACGGCTGGGAGGCGCAGTTCGCCTTCGACGGTCTTGATGCCGGCATCGTGGGCACAACAAACCTCCGAGGACAGGTGACCGCAAGCCTGGAGCATGGGCCCAATGGCAATCCCGACAACGATTTCCTCGTCGTCGGTGGCGTCACGAGCGCCTACATCAACGTACAAGAATTTCAGAATGGCACGCATCCGCGACGGCCAGAGGATCTGCCGCCTCTGGCAGATGCTCGTATTACCATTGGGCCGGGGCCACAGATCGGCACGCTCCGCGGCATGCCCGTCTTTGAGGAGTTCCGGGATTGGATTGCCGACGACTGTTTGGCGTTGGATGAGTATGAAGGTTCAGGAAACAATAATCAGGGTGGCGATTTATACCTCGGATGGGATGGATGGGATACGTCACGGGACATTGTCGCGTTCTATGCCAACGATGGTGGCGACCCAGGCAGTGGCGGCGACGGTAAGTACTCTTTCCGAGTCGATTTCCACGATCTGCAGGCCCTGGCCGAAGAAGGTAATCTAGATCTGTATGTCGTCATCGATACGGGTAATCCGGCTCTGGGCGAAATGACGCTCCCTGAAGATGTCGACGCCATCACGCACAACCGTTGGGAGGTCGTTGTAGCCGTCTACGAGTCAGGGCAAGGTACGGTTTATGTGGATCAGGACCACAACAACAATTCAACGACGTTCGGAGAGGATCTGTCTGCGCGCGGCGTCGTTCCGCGCGGTCCCAATGCCGAAAACGGATTCATCGATGCGTACTTTAACGCGACGCTGGATGCCGTTGAGTTTTCTATCAGCCGCCAGGCCTTACTCGATGCGGGGTATGCCGGGAACCCGGATACGCTCAATTTCCAGGTCTACACCACGAAGGATGGCACGGGGAACAATCCGCAGGGCGCGGGCGACATCGGTGGTCGCAACGATATTCGCGATTCCATCTTTAATGACAACGTATCAGAAGACTACTTCTTCGCCCAACAGGGTCTGGAAAGTATCCTGCGCAATTGGATTCCAGGCGACAGTCGTTGCGGTCGTGCAAAAATTGGCCTCGTGGTTCACGGAAATCAAGCCGTTCAACCGGGCAGTGTTATTCAGGATCTGATCAACGATGGCGCCGCCGCAGGCTATCATCGCCTTCTGGACGCACATGAAGCGCATGGGCAGCCGCTCAACCTCCATGTAACCGCCACGTTGGCTATGGCGTTGCAGTGGGCCGCTGCTGACCCTGCGGATAGCGTACCATGGCGTGACGGACCAACGCTCAACGCGCAAATCAAACGTCTCGTCGGGACGAACATTGTTTCGCTGCTTGGGTCGACGTATTCCGATCACATGCTGCCGTACTTTACGAAGCCTTTTAACCGCGATAATGAGCAATTGGCACGAAGCGTGTTGGAATCGATTTACGACACCACAATCGTCCCGGCGAACACGGTTTTCTGGACGCCGGAGCGGCTGTTGGATCCGGATGTGTATGACAAAATTCTCGATATGGGTTACGGGCACACCGTGATTGATCAGGACACCCACCTGTTTAACTGGTATGGGCGTACCGAGTCGCTCATCGACGGTGCTTATCGATTGAACCGGATCTCCGGTGTGGACAATTTCGTGATCAACGCCATACCCACGGCTGCGCTCTTCGAGGGACACGACAACGGCGTCAGCATGTCGTTACGTGCATTGATGAGCCGCAAAGCGCGTAGTGGAACGCAGGATCAGATTATCACCTTGTTTAGTGGCTGGGAGGCATGGGGGGATGCAGCCAAGGCTGATGTGTATGACCTCAGTCTGCGTTGGATGGCGAACCGTCCCTGGCTGCAGGTGGCCTCGCTGAACGCGATCGCGCAAGGCGCTCTGGATTCATGGGGTGACAGTGCGCCGGATACGTGGGGGACCGTGGCACGTTCGGATGCAGGGTTAAACAAGCAGGCACACAACTGGCTGAATCATGCCAGTGACTCCAATTTCGACAACTGGTACCTCGGGTCCGCGCAGGAACAGAGCCTGATCAATCACCGCTCAGCCGTGCGTGCGGGCGTCACGGTGCCCACGCGCTGGGGCATGATGTACGCGGATGGTGTTATTCTTGATGCCTGGAATGCGGTCCAAACCATCGCCGATAGCGGCCTCAGTCAAGCGGCACGTTCGGTTCTTCACGCCTCCGTTTTTCAAACCGCATTTCATGACGAAGGTGAGCATGATTTACGACGCTTCAGTATTGGGACCTATATAGCGCCGGCATCAGGATCGAACACGCTGGCCCAATTTGCTTTGGCCGCGCAGGCGCAGACACGCAAGGCGATGCTGTATACGCGTGTCGACGATTGGGATGCCATTGCCGATTCTGTTGTCGCGGCGCAAGTCGCGGCTGAGGATGTGGACGCCGACGGCGAAGACGAGTACCTGCTTTACAATGATCGTCTGTTCCTGCTGTTCGAACGAATTGGTGGCCGCGTCGTGGCCGCGTGGGCGCGAAGCCCGTTGGGCGGAGACGTCGTTCAAGTTGCTGGTAACTTTGTCGCCTATGCCGGACGTGAAGAAGAGAGTGAAGGCACGTCTAACCTGCTACTGGACGGCACGCCGGATGCCTATCGGGCAAGCTTGCTCAAGGATTGGTGGGTCGACACAGGCGGCGGTGGTACGGCGCAATACAACAACGATCTCTACAGCGCCGTATCGGTCACCAACGGTTGGTTAATGACTTCGTCGGATGGCGCCATTGCGAAACGTGTCACGTTGATGCCACATGCCTCGGGCGTTTCCGTGTCCTATGTCATGTCCGGAGCCATGACTGGCAAAACCTTGTATATCCGCAATGGATTCGTCCCTTCGTTGAATGACTTGCTGTTGGAGGGCCAGCGCCATATGGGTGCGCCCATCGCGACCAACGGCGTATTACACTTGCGCAATACGAATTATGTAACCGAGGTGGATGCGTACGTGCGCTACGGCGTTGATGGCCACAACAGCGGTGTGAACAGCGCTGCAGTGGATGACAACCCCGGGGCCTCACTTGAGCTTGATACGTTGAATATGCGTAACCTCGCGCAGATGCAGCAGGTCGAACTGTTCGGTACGGGCAGTTTCAGTTTCGAGCTTGGTTTTGTGACACGTGGCTCAGACTGGGATGGCGACGGCGTGCCCAACACGGTCGAAGACGCGACGGGCTTCTTAAGTGCAACCAACGGCGCCGATGGTGCTCTGGACGAAGATGAAGACGGCATGTCCAACGCCGATGAATTCGTCGCCGGTACGGGCATGGGGTCGGCGGGCGACGTGTTGCAGATGGAGATCAGTGGATCCGTGTCGACGGGCGTGGTGATCCGCTTCCCAGGCCGCCGTGGCCGCTTCTATGATGTATCTTACACCGATGCCTCACTCCTTACCCCCGCATGGACCAATGCGACGCCTGTGCCGCGCTACATCACGACCGATGGCATTCAGGAGTGGATTGATGACGGGGTGGACACGGATCCTGCTCCGTGGACCGTCACGCAGCGTCTCTACCGCATTGATGTGTCATTGCCCTAAGGGCGATCAGCTCAGGATTGGGCGGACCAGCTTGCCGTGCACATCGGTCAGCCTGAAGTAGCGCCCTTGGTATTTATGCGTCAGGCGCTCGTGGTCAATGCCGAGCAAATGCAACATCGTGGCGTGCAAGTCGTGCACGTGGACGCCGTCCTTGGCAATGTTATACCCGTACTCATCTGTTTCGCCGTGTGTGTAGCCTGGTTTCACCCCGCCACCTGCCATCCAGAGCGAGAAGCAGCGCGGATGATGATCGCGACCAAAATTGTTGGCGGTCATTTTGCCCTGACAGTAATTCGTGCGTCCAAACTCGCCGCCCCAGATGACCAGTGTGTCGTCGAGCATGCCGCGCATCTTTAGATCCTTGATAAGTCCTGCTGATGCTTGATCTGTCTGTAGGCACTGTTTGCGGATGGCATTGGGTAAGTTGCCGTGTTGATCCCAGCCCTGATGGTAGAGTTGAATAAAGCGAACGCCGCGTTCAGCCAAGCGTCGCGCCTGAAGGCAGTTGGCAGCGTAGCTGCCGGGCTTTTTTACATCATCGCCGTAAAGCGAGAGCGTTGATTCCGATTCACCACTAATGTCGGTGACTTCAGGCACGGAGGCCTGCATGCGGAAGGCCATTTCGTATTGTGTGATCTTGTTCTCGAGGGCTGGGTCGCTGTTTTTGTCGAGCTGCAGTTGATGCAGGCGTTCCAGTTGGTCAATGACCTTTCGTCGAGCGCTGCGGGAGATGCCATCTGGGTTGTTTAGATAAAGGACGGCTTCGCGATTGGGTCGAAAGCGCACACCATTGTGTTTACCTGGCAAAAAGCCGTTGCCCCAGTATCGCGAGACGAGGGGTTGTCCGCCGCCGCCCTTGGTGACCATCACGACGAAGGCGGGCAAATTCTTGTTCATCGAGCCCAAACCGTAGGACAACCAAGAGCCAATGGTGGGGCGTCCGGGAAACTGTGAACCGGTTTGCATCATCGTGACACCGGGGCCGTGGTTGATGGCTTCGGTGTACATGGATTTGATAAAGCACAGTTCGTCGGCAATCGTCGCGGTGTGTGGCAAAAGGTTGCTGATGGTTGCGCCGCTCTGACCGTGTCGCTGAAAATCAAATGGAGAGCCTGCCAATGGGAGGCTGGCTTGATTCGTCGACATGCCCGTTAGGCGCTGACCCTGGCGCACGGAATCTGG
>JAPKCZ010000215.1 GCA_028822745.1 Kiritimatiellia bacterium
CGGCTGGAACGCCTCAATCAGGAAACCGACCTTGGGAAGCGCGCTGAACGAAAAGAGCCGCGCATAGCGGCTCATGCCCGTGACGGTTGTACCGCCGGTAGCGCTTGCGGTGGTGTTGCCGGATGCGTCGTAGTCCTTGATGTTTCGCTGCACCATTCCGGACTGCAAAAAGAAATTCGCCCCTGGGACGATCGGCAAATCCCAGTTCGCACCCTCGATGATTCCCACCACCGGACCCGACGCCTGGGTTGCCAGGCTGGCGCACGCAATGACTGCCGCAATCGCGGCTTGAACGATTCTCCCCACTGCCTTTCTCCTCCACTGTTGAGCGACTGGTTATGCCGTCCGGTGCATTTGCCTGGCGGTCACAATGTGTAAATATATTGATATAAATATTTGAGCGCACCCCTGTGCCTTGTCAAGCATGGATCGCTACAAACTATTTTATCTATATATATATAAAGGATAAATATAGGTAAGATCGACATTAACGGCTTTGCCGCTGGCACAAGCGTGCTTGCATATACCGTAAATATGCTTATAAACGTGCCCCACCCAGACGTTGGGTTTGTTTTCGCATCCCAGAGAGATTCGGCGCACTCCGGCGCCTCCCGTTCCAGTTTTGGCGTTTGGGGGTGCGCAGTGGCAGCGAAGCTGCGTGGGGAGCTCTGGGACGAGCCAGGCCGAAGAAGTTAGCGGAGTTTAATTCCGTACGGCTTGTCGCGTACTGGATAGTCTGAAACTGTATGGATGCGACGTGCCGGCGGATCAACATAGGGCAAGCTATCGACCGCGGCGGCCCCAATGCGGGGCGAAATTGCGACATAACAGGGGAGTAGCAATGCTGGCATTCTGGACGCTGTATTTGTTTACCAATGTGGTGTTTGTCTTGGGGTTCTCATCTGTTCGAAACCTGCGGCAAAACCACGGAAGTGGGCTTTAGGCTTCGGTGCTATGCGGCTGAGAACCTTCTGGTTACTGACGAGGTTCTCGCGGCTTTAAATCCAGATTGGTCTGGTCTGGTGGCTGCGGGCTCTGCCTGGTGTGATGCCAATCCAGGGGCATTCTGATGTACTAGAATTCAGATCGTTTCTGCAATCAACTGATCGACGTAGACATACAAAGATCAAGAACATTCGCCAGCTTATTCCAGCAGTCTTAAAGTCAAATATGCCACGGGAGGTGCCGGTCGGACAGGTGCTCGGCAGGGTGTCTAACAGTTCGAATCAGACTAGTGAGCATGGAATCGTCCATTATTTGCGCAGATGCCTTACGGGCTGTTGATCTTCTGACGTAATACGTGGGTGACGATAGCTCACGCACGCCGGCGCATGCCGGACAATCCGCCCTTATCTTAGGTAGATCTGGGCGGACACATCCCCCTGTGGCGGGTAGGAATCAGGGTAAACGCGCCGGATGCGCCATGGTGGGCCCTCACGCTCGCCGGGACCAGCTCAGTCAGCGCCCGCGGCCCCCGGCCTGCCAGGCCGTGAGGGGCAGGCGCCGGAGCGATGAACCCGGTGGCAATAAATGCCCGCTGTTGTGCTACCTCGCGTCCCACAAGTTCACCGTTCTCGAAGCAAGTGCTTGAGGGTTGGAGCCGGGAGCCAGACAACGGCGGTGGAGATCGATGTTGACGTGTATACTGTACAAAAGGTCAGCAGATGGGCAATATTTCACTGCGGATTTGTTGGGCGCCTTGAATTCAACTTCTCACCCCCATATGTGGTGGAGATAGACTTTTGCACCACTACATAAGGTGGTAGTGGGCCCGGTTACCTGCAACGGCCAGTGATCGAAGGATCGGGAGCGGCCCGCGCAGATTTCCTCCGGAATTGGGGGGATTTGTTGCTGTACGTGCTCGGCTCGGATCGGACGATAAGCCGCGTAGGGAGTAGAACACCGTGAACTACGATGCGCTCACGGCAGCGTACTGGCGCGTCCAATCCGAGCGGGTTGGAGCGCTACGCCAGAAGATTAGCGCCCGCCCGAAAATCGGCGACGGGCGCGTCGTTCCCGATGACGGCGACCTGGCGGTCGGCGATGGTCGGCGGTTGGACATGGCTGTCATGTTCCTAGACATTAGCAAGTTCTCCGCCCGCCCGATGGAGACGGTGGAGGAGCAGGATCTGATGCTCCGCGTGCTGAATCTCTTTTTCACGGAGATGATCCGGATCGCAGAGGAGTACGGCGGCAATGTCGAGAAGAACACCGGCGACGGTTTGATGGTGTACTTCAACGACGGCGAGGGTGACCCCGCAGAGAGCGGCGTGAAGCGTGCGGTTGCGGCGGCGCTCACCATGATGAAGGCGAACAACGAGTTGATCTCGCCGATCCTGCGTGCGACGCCAGTGCAGGAAATCCGGTTCCGGGTGTCAATCGACTACGGTCAGGTCAGTATCGCCAGGCTCGGCGCGCCGCGCCGCTTCAACGCGAACGTAGCCATCGGCACCACCGCCAACTTCGCTTCGAAGATGCTCAAGCATGCAGAGCCTGGAGACATCGTGCTCGGCGCGAGTGCGCGCCAGCAGCTGCCCATGCAGTGGCAGAACGACTGGACCCAGCTCCTCCCCGTGGAGACGGGTTGGGTCTATCGCATGAGCGGCGCAGCCTATCAGCTGTACCGGTATACCGGCCGCTGGAGCCGGCTCGTCTAGGGAAACACCATGAACGATCAAACACAGCAATCTCAAGCCAGTACGTCAAGTCTCCCCGCTGTCACGCAGGGTTCGCAAGCTCCGCTGGTGGAAGGGCTCGGGCAGGGGGCGCCGACACTGCAAAGCATTCAGCCCGCTCCCGTGGCGTCGGGTGACGTGCCGAAGGCAACGGAGATCCGCGCCAAGTTCGCTGAGGAGGCGCATCAATACGTGCGGGACTACATCCGCCAAGCGGACCAAAAGGCGGCCTTTTTCTTCGCAGGCGCCACCGCGTTGATCGCCTTCCTGTACAAGTCCGGGCTTATCAACATGACGCGCTGGCATAAGCCAGTGCTGCAGATGGCTTTTCTCGACGTCTGGTCGCTGATCACCGGTATTGCCCTGCTGATCTGCGCGGTCGCGAGCATCCTCACGGTGGCCCCAAGACTGAGGGGGTCGAAGCGCGGCCTGATTTTCTTCGGTGCGATCGCCGAGTTTCCGTCTCGCAACGATTACGCCATCGAGATTCGCACTAAGCCGGTTGACGAACTCATCGAGGCCACGCTGATGCATGTGCATGACATTGCGGGCATTTGCGTCAACAAGTTCGGGATGGTGACGATTGGTATCTACACCGGCATCGTTGGCACTGTCAGCGCGATAGTGCTGCTGATGATCAGTTGAGGAACATGAGAAATACCTGATGTAGCGTGAAGGAGATTTGGTATGGCGCGGCCCACCCAGTTCAAGGATTTATTCGATCAATACCTACCACGCGACTTGCAGAAGTCGTTGGTAAGGGCAGACAGCGCAAGCCTAGAGGCGTATGACTCGGCGTTCAGCGAACCAACGTCGCTAATGGTGCCGGACGAGGAGCACGCGATCCAGAATGCCGTGCGGCCGTGGATCGGCAAACTCGGCGTGAACACGGGGGCGATCGGAGCGCACCCGGATTTCGCGCACCTGGTGGGTACCGATCAGATCATCTACCACCACATCACTACTCTGTTCCTCGACATCGAGAACTCGACGCGGCTATCTCTCCTCATGCCACTGGAAGAGGTGCTGCGTATCAAGAATGGCATTTTGAGAGCGGCGTCGGAGATGGTGCGTGCGTTCGACGGGCACGTGCACCGCTTCATGGGCGATGCACTGATGGCATTCTTTGGGGGCGCCAAGATCTCGCCTGAGGATTCAGCAATGGCCGCAATCAACTGCGCGGCAATGCTCCGGCAGTTCATGAAAGTGGCGGTACTGCCTGGCCTGCAGCAACGTGGCATCGACACCAAGGACCTGGGGTTCCGCATCGGCATCGACTACGGTGAAGACTCCAAAGTGCTTTGGGCGTCCTATGGGCATTCCAAGGTCAATGAAGTCACCGCTACATCTTTCTACGTCGACGTGGCAGCGAAGCTGCAGCATCAGGCAGGCCGGAATCAGGTGATGCTCGGTGACAGTCTGCTTTCGTTCCTCGATTTTCCCGATCCGTTCCGGGAAGTGAAAACTCAAACCCGCAACGGTGAAGAGGAAGCCGTGCCGGTGTTACTGCCCAACCTCTCAGACGCGAATGGTCAGCCGATCAACTACTCGATCCGCAAGCTCAAGGCGCGCAATTTTGACAACCTCTTGCCGGTCCCGACCGCTGTCAAGGCAACCTTCGATGGCAGCAAGGCCCATCACCACCCGGGGGTAACCTACCAGCTCTGGGTGGTAGGGGGCGGCAAGAGGCAACCTTACAACTCCTTGAGCCAGTGCCTTAACAAGGGGCTGGCTCTCGAGTTTGAAGTGAGTGTGCAGCATCGCGGATACAGCCATCGGTACCCGCTGTCGGTGAATTTTAGGAAAACCAACTACGGCGCTGAGGCGGGCGCCGAGGCCAAGACATTTCCTTGGGTGGTCAAGACCATCAGCCATCCGCACGGCAGCGGTTACGGTTCTCAGCCGCCGGCGGCGTCAACGGTCATCCAGGAAGAAGGTACGGCCTACAGAGGCATCCACCAGATGGAGGTGGAGGTGAAGGATGTCCACGGCGCCTTGCTGTTTCGGGATGCGATTGGTGTGCATATCCGCTAAATGGCGCCCTGATATCAAGATCGGAGCTCGTATGAATCGTGACATGGACTTAATTCGGAATTGGGTGTTGCGGATGGAGTCCTTTGATCCTCCTGCTACAG
>JAPKCZ010000216.1 GCA_028822745.1 Kiritimatiellia bacterium
GATCCTAATTACGGACGTATCGTCCGCGAATTGTTGTTCGGGACCGATCATGCCGTGCTGCAGGCCTCGCGAGCGTATACGGCCCATACACCCGGTGGTACAGGTGCTTTGCGCGTTGTGGGCGACTTTTTGCATAAAGCTTATCCGGCGGCCCGCCTCTGGCTTCCAACACCGACGTGGGCCAACCATCCGAGCATCTTCAAGGCCGCGGGTATTGAAACGGCATCGTATGCGTATTTCGACGCAAGCCTGAATGGCATCGACGTTGACGCCATGTTGGCGAGTCTGAAGACCATTCCTGCTGGCGACGTCGTGCTTCTGCACGGTTGCTGCCAGAATCCAACAGGTGCCGACCCAACGCCCGAACAGTGGCGTGCCATTGCCAAAATTCTTGCTGAGCAGGGCGTGATCCCGATCGTTGACATCGCATACCAGGGCTTCGCGGAGGGCGTCGAGGAAGATGCCATCGCGGTTCGCGTTCTGGGCGAGACCGTGCCGGAGTTGTTTGTCTGTTCTAGTTTCTCCAAAAATTTTGGACTCTACAACGAACGTGTAGGTGCGCTCACCGTGGTCGGCGCAAGCGCTGAAGAAGGTAAGCGCGCCATGGGGCATATTAAGCTGAGTATTCGGACGAATTATTCGAATCCACCAGCGCATGGCGCTGCCATCGTGTCCACGATCATGCAAGACGCCGAATTGACCTCCCAGTGGTTGAGTGAGTTGGCAGGCATGCGGTCGAGAATCAGCGGCATGCGCTCCTTGTTTGTGGACACGCTACGGGATATTGGCGTGACGCAGGACTTCGGGTTTCTCACACAGCAGCGCGGTATGTTCAGCTTTTCCGGATTAACGCCCGAGCAGGTGAAAGCGCTGCGAGACAGCTATTCTATCTATATCGTTGGTTCCGGACGAATCAACGTGGCGGGTATGACCGAAAGCAACATGGGCCCATTATGTCAGGCCATTAAAGCTGTGATTTAGGCGAGAGCCGCTTCGAGGGATTGGTCGAGATGATTGCGTGGCGCAGAAAACTGTTGGTAGGCGATCGACTGGTAGAGGCACGGCAGCTCCAAAAGGAGTGGTGCCATGTCGACCCGGATGTTGTCGCGAAGCAACAGCTGTCTGCGCTGCAGGAACGCTGGAGCGACGCTGTCGCCAACGTGCCGTACTATGCTGAGTTGGTCGCGCGTGGCGAGGCACCGCAGACCATCGCGTCATTGGACGCCTTTACACGCGACGTTCCTGTGCTTACGCGCAAGGATCTGATTGATCACGAAGCCAAGTTTCAAAGGGCCGTAGAGCCACACCATCGCCTTCAGACAGCTGGCTCAACAGGGGAACCGCTGCGGTTCGGGTGTTTCAAAGACGAGGAAGCCCAACACACGGGGGTACAGCAATGGGTGGCCCGGTTATCAAATGGCATGTCGGAGAGCAGCAAGCTGTTCCTTTTATGGGGACACAGTCATCTGCTGGGAACGGGCGCTGTTGGATACATGCGCGACAAGCAACGACGCGCCAAGGACTGGCTGATGGGCTACAAGCGCGTCAATGCCTACCTGATTGACGCCGATCTTGCCGCATCCTATTTCGACACGATGTGGCGCTCGCGCCCAGAAGTTATTATTGGTTATTCGTGTGCACTGGACATGTTCGCACGCTACAACATGGCCGCCGGGCGCTCAGCGAAAGACTTAGGGATCAAGCTCTGTGTTGCGTGCTCGGAGAATTTTCCGAAACCCGATTCGCGTGAAATCCTCTCGGCTTGGCTTGGCTGCCCCGTGTTGATGGAGTATGGCGGTGTCGATTTCGGGGTTTGTGCACATGAAGTCGCTGGTGAAACCGGCTATTGGACCTTCCCGTGGAGCCATATCGTCGAAGTCGACGGTGGTGGTCAGGACGGGGCCATGCTCGTCACCAATCTGACGCACCGATACTTGCCTTCGTTTCGCTACCGAAACGGCGACCATCTTAGTGGGGCAACGTGCCGTTCGGATGGCCATGTGATGCGTTTCAATGCGATCGAAGGACGCATCAATGATGTGCTCGAAATGCCTAGTGGTGCTTCAGTCCATAGTGTCGCCCTGTTTCATTGTATTCATCAGGAACCGGTACACTCCATTCAACTTGCCATCAAAGGGCACGAGCGCCGATTCCGCCTTGTCGCAGCAGAACTTCCCGAGGACATGGAGAAGCGCATTCGCGCACGGCTGACCGATCTGCATCCCGATCTGGCGGACTATCCAATTGATCTGGTGGACGACGTCGCCACCAACCGCGCCGGCAAACGGCGTTGGATCGTCTATGAATAATTGCACGCTGTGAATCTGCGCTGACTTTCAGCGCCAAGCCTGCTGAACTAAGCACAACGACCCACGAGGTCACGCTAACCTTTTTTCGCTGTGCGGATTGTGCGGATCGCATCCAGTGTCAACGTATCCCATGGTGGCGTGCTAACGAGCCTCTGAAACAACAGCGCACTGGCGACGGCATCGTATAGGGCGTCATGTGCTTCACGGCCCGGGACGAGGCTGTTGAGCGCGGCATGCATGTCGAATGTCTTGATGAGGTCTTCCAACGCGTAAGATCCGAGTCCAGGGTAGGCCGAGCGGGCCAGGGTGAGCGTGTCGATCCAGCCTGGCAAACGAAGCATGGGAAACGCCTTTCTCAAATAGCGTTTCTCTGTGGCGATGTTGTGTGCCACCATGGCGTGATTATCAAACCAATGCCGTAGCGTGTTCCAGAGTGCCGGCAACTGGGGCGATACACCGAGTTCTTCGCGCAGTTCAGCATGTCGGCCGGGCGCATAGTGGCTGAACGGTCTTTCGCCAATCTGAAGGTATTGCGACGTCAATGACTCAGCGACAATGTCGCCTTCGCGTACCAACACGAGGCCAATTTGCCATGGCTCATCCGCGAAACCGGGAACGGACCCAGTACCTTCGAAATCTACAAACGTTATCGTCGCTTCACTGGCGAGCACGGTCTTTCCATTTCTATTCTCAATATTCTAGCCGGAGGTCGTTCATAGTAGTGCCCCGTCTGCGTTTCGCAAGGTAGCGTTTCGGCCAAGGGCAGAATCTCACGAATCGTACAAAATCGAGACATTGTCAGATTGGTGGGCCATCGAAGCTTAACAGGATTTTACATATGTTGCAGAAATACACGCTACGCGTCACGAAATGTCACAAATTGTTTCGTTTCGAATTTGGTGCAGGCCTGAGAATTGTCCCATTCGAGACAAAAACGGCTTCGATTTTGCTTCGAACGATCCGTGAAAGGGGGCAAAACGGCCTGTTTGTCACTGTTTTCACCAATTCTGTTCGTTACGACCCGTTTGGCACCCCTGATTCTATTGATAGATGCTGACGCCGATTTCGAGGTTAGTAGCAGAGGAGGATACGATGCATTCGACATACAAATTCACATGTAATCTGTTGGTCGAGCCACCGAACGTGGGTCGTTTCTATATGGATATGCGGGTCTACTCGGTTGTTCCCGCTGAAATGCCTGCAGAGGAAAAACCGAAAGGGTCGCTTGTCTGGCGTGGGATATATCTCGCCTTTCAGGGCAGTCACGCCGGTAACAATGTTTAATCAAGTAAGAACAGGAGCCAAGCGCATGAAAGCAACACATACAGGAAACAGCCACACAAAGTCGGCCGGAATAGCGGCCATTCACCTGATGAACATGTTTGATGATATCACGTTCATCACGTCGACCTTGCGCAGTTGCGTGACGAAGCGTAGAGGGTGGCGTGTACAGACCTCGGCGCGGACTGCACCTGCCGCATCTCATGACACGTAGACGCACACGACATAAACGCCCGATGATTCTCGAGGCGGCTATCGAGGATCATTTACACATGTTGCCTGCAACCGTGACTTGCGGCTACGCGCGCTTCTGTGTTATTCAGTCAAGACCGTTAACGAATTGTCTGCCCGAATCCACAGGACCTTGACTATGGCCGCACATCCCAAGCGTGTTCAATTTAATCTCACACGCCCAGCACGCCCGTTTCATCTACTGAAGAAATGGTACGAAAAAGCCGAGGCGTCTGGCTTCGAAGACCCCAATGGCATGACCTTGGCAACGGCCACACCCGATGGCACACCCTCGGCCCGCGTTGTTCTTCTGAAACACGTCGTGAATGATGGCCTGATCTTTTTTACGAATCGCCAGAGTCAAAAAGGGGCAGAGCTCGAAGCGAACCCCAAAGCTGCCGTTGTCCTATGGTGGCCTGAGCTGCACCGTCAGATCCGCGTCACAGGATCGGTGTCACATGTCACGGCGGACGTCTCCGATGCCTATTTTGACTCACGTCCCCGAGCTTACCGCCTTGGCGCCTGGGCGTCGAAACAGAGCCAGGCTATTCCAAACAAGTTCGCCATGGAAAAGGCGTTTCTGCGATTGCGCACGAAGTACAAAGGGAAAGATGTCCCGCGACCACCGCATTGGGGGGGATACCTACTGACGGCGTCGACAATCGAATTCTGGGAACTACGGGTCAATCGACTGCACGATCGTCAATGTTTCACAAAGAACAGCGATGGTTGGACCTTGAAAAAGCTCTACCCGTGATGCCGAGGCCCGACGATGCTTTTTCGGTATCGGAGATGTGTGCCTGCGTTGGCAAGTCATCACGATACATCCGTTCGCTACAGATCGCACTTAGGTTGTACATCGCGCCCAAAAAGGTGCGCTATGACGCGTGCTATGTTGCCTTCATGCGTCGCGTGGTTGCCTTGCGCACGTTCAACGTTCCGGTCGCCGACATCAAGGACCTGCTGGCCAAGGAAGTTAAGATTC
>JAPKCZ010000217.1 GCA_028822745.1 Kiritimatiellia bacterium
CCCCCGCGGGACGCGGGGGCACGAGCCTGTCGACACCGCTTTTCTAGCGCGCGGCATGCCCGTCCGTAGCCGAAGAAGGCATTAACACCTAGTACCTAATTCCTAGCCCCTAATCGGTATGATCGGGAACAGGTCGGAAATCGGGTTCACCCTTCCACGCCAAGTTCTTTTTGCCGCGGTGCGTGCCGTAATAAGGAGCGTTGGCATCAATCCAGGTTGTGATGCGGATGATCTCTTCCTGCGTGACGTCCGCCTTACAAGGATCCATCTTGAGTCGATCGACGAGAATGCTCTTGTGCGACCCATACGTCAGCGGAGGCTCGAGTCCGAGCATCGCGCTACCGAAACCGTCGGTGCGCAGAGAGCTGACCAATTTCTTGTCAACCAGGGTTTCATAAGACTTGCTGAAGAGCGTCGTTAGCTCGTGCGTCAGGTCAAGATCACCTTTGGGTTCATTTCCCCCATGGCAGCTCACGCATTTTTGATCAAAAATCGGCTGAACATCGACGGCGAAATGCACCGGGTGATCAGCCTTCTTTTGACCTAGCTGCGCTTGAAGCGCCTGCACCGGGTACGTCAATGCCATCGGCATCGCGTTTTTCTGAATCGGCGGCGCCTCGCGGCGGGTCTCGTGGCAGCCGATGCAGGATCGCTTCTCGCCGGGCTGGAAGTTGATAAAACTCCGCATCCGATGCAATTCCATATAGTTCTCGTCGAGCACCTGGAAGAAAACGTTCTTCTCAGAAGGTACGGTGAACCGAACCGATCCGTCCTCATGCACCGTGGCAACCCCCCAACTCTTCTTCCTAGCGACGTCACCTTGGTAACTCACGGCCGAAGACTGCCAGTTGGGCACACCATCTTTTTGCCTGCTCGCCCGTCCCTGATCGGTCCAGGCCAGGTTCTTGGCCTCCATCACCCGCACAAACTTGACGCGCCCGCGCTCGATGCCTTCGAGCCCCTGGTAGACGTCCAGCATGAACATCGTCGCCAGGTTTTCCTGCGTCGTTTTCTCATCAAGATAGGCATCCTTGGCCACCGCGTGTGGGCTGACCGGCGCTATGCTGACGGGCTTGCGGCGCGGACGCACCGCCATCGGCTGACTGCAGGAGAATACCGGGTCGCGGTACAACTCGGCCCGGTTGCCCCAATAGTCAAGCGCATAGATCCCGTATCCATCGGCATTCCCCAGGCCATCAGGACGGTGAGAGACAAGATAGAACGTCTCCGAGAACGGGTACGGTTCTTTAAACGCGCCTCTGGAGCGCGGCATTCGATTCATCGCTGGCAATCTGACCTCGGGTGTGACGTTCTCCATGCCTTCAGCCGTCCTCCGATTGCGACGGTTGTCGACAAGCAGTACAGGTCCGTGAAGGCCACCGTGGTGACCCGCCCCGATGGTGATCAACTTTCGACTATTGGGAATACTGCGGGGCTGGACCATCGCGCCGGGAGCGACTAAATTATTCTTATAGATATGGTCTGAACCACTGCCATCGGGACGAATGGCCCACAAACTCTGGGCATTGCCAAAGCCCTTATCGACATACTCCCAGCGCATATAGGCGATGCGACCATCATCCAGAACGGTTGGGTTCAGTTCATTCACCTGGCCCTCGGAAAGACAGCGGATATCGCTACCGTCGGAACGCATCGTATGGATCGAGCTAACCGATTGCGGGAAACAAAGGACTGAGCGCTGCGAGCGGGTCGAAGCGAACACGATGTTGCCATTGGTCAGATAACAGGGATCAAGGTCCTGAAAGCCATCTTGGGCAACACTGTCGCCCCCGTGATTCCCACGCGCCATCGCCTCGGCCTCTTCTTTTTTTCCGAAGGTGATCTGGCGAAGTTTCGTGCCGGGAACTCTCAGTCCGGTCTTGGGGTCGATCTCGATTTCATAGATACGAAATCTGCCGTTCTCTTTTGCATAACTGAACAACACTCGGGTTGCATCAAAAGACAGGTCGAAGCGGTGGAACACGCCGCCGGACAACTCCGGCACCAACTCGGTCACTTTCCCGTCAGGCGATACAGGTGATAACACACAGAGGTTGCCGCCCGCGTATTGAGCCGTGGTATTCGCATTGTGTTTGCGGTATGTGCTTGAGGCTTGGTACTTGCTCTTGACGAACAGCAAGGCGTTGAAATCCAAAGCCGGGTGCTCGAACATGGCCTGCTCCCGAAGGGCCACCAGAGAATCCCAGTTGGCTTGTAACTGCTCCGGTGATCCGCTTTCCGCGCTGCTGCGCTGCTGCGCTTCCAGCTCAGCCAGTTGCTTCAGGTACTGTGGACCCTCGGAATACGCTGGGCCAAACGCTTTGATCGTGTCATTGATCGCCAACCGCATGGCCTCGACGTTCACGCCGCCCACAGGGAGAAAGACGTTGCGATAACGCACCGGGACCCTGTCCACGACCACCTTGCGGTTCTGGCGTTCGCCCTGAAGATGCCGCACAGCTTGATTGTTGTGAAGCGAAGGCGGAACTTTCCATCCCTCGGGGAAGGGAAGCGATGAATCCAGCCGCAACTCAGTCGGGTTGGGCGGCACGCCATCGCACGTGAACCTCAGCGTATGCTTGCCCTGGGTCACCGGGAATGCCATGGCCTTTTCCCATTGGGCGCCGTGCATGTTCCATTTGCGTTCGGGCAGGTCAACCTTGTAGCTCATCATCCGGTCGGGGTAAGGACCCGGATTGCCCGTGATCTGACCGCAACACTCGCCTAAATACGTGTCGTCAAGCCAGACCTTCAGCGGGACGTCGCTGGCCGAGGCATAACGAATATTAAGCGTAAAGGTCGCACTGACGGGGAAGTCCACATCATACTCAACGAACCACGGTTCCTGACCGTCGCCTGTGATAATCAATTCTGGATGCCTGTCACGATAATCGCCATACGTTCCGGGGTTCTCAGACACCCCGGCATTACCACGATCAAAGGTCCAGGCGTCGAGCGTGAGCGACGACCCTTTCGGCATTGAGATGTCCCCAAGACCGGCAAACGCCGGCGAGAAGCTTCCGCAGACCATGCATGCTGCCGCAAGCAGCGCCCAAGTCAACAGGCGGGACTGCCCTACGCGATTTGATCTTAATCTCATCTTCATTTCGTATCTCCTGTTTTGTACACTTGTTCAGTCAAACATCAGAGCGACAGTACGAATTCAACCAGGTCATCCACTTGCTGCTCGCTGAGCGCCTCGACATGCTCGCTGTGTTTGCCTTCGACCAAATGTTCCTTGACCGTGACGTACTGTCCGTCATGTCGGTACGGTGCGGTTCGCCAGACCTCGATCAGCGTTGGCGTGTCGAAGTCCGCTCGTTGGTCGTAGCGCGCCCTGCTACCGACGTCGTGCAGTTCCCCGTCGGTGTAGAGCGGCTCGGCGTGGCACTTCACGCAATTCGCCTGCGCGGAGAACAGCCGCTTCCCGTGCTCGGCGGCCGGGCTGAGTTTGCCGTCGACAAGGTAAGGGCTGGGAACCGGCTGGACCGATTTAAGGTACGCATCAATCGCCACCGCATCCTCCTCCGGCCGCAAGGAGAACAGGATGTGCGCGAGGCCCTTGCGGACCTCCCCTTCGGCGTTCGGGATATTCCCCGTACTCATCGCGGGCGCGGTGCTGTGGGCCAGCAATAAACTCCTGACGTTCTTCGGCGTACCCGCCCCGTCGTTGAGCAGATCTCTGTTCAAACCATCCACCCGGGCGTCGGTATGGCAGCTCGCGCAGCTCTGCCAGTTCTGGAGACAAAGCGTGGCGTCGTTGAAGATCATTTCTCCCCGGCGCTGTACGCTGAGTTGTGGCTTAGGGCCCAGGGCAATCCGTGAAACCCCTGTGCCGTACTTCGGCGCCAGGTCCACCACGGCGAGACTGTCACTGAAGTAGGCGGCCGCGAAGACCTTCGCGCCGACGACCGTCAGTCCGCGCGGCCCGTTGACCAGGGTCGGATCAAACGGTTCCAGGGGATCGCCCCCCTGCAGGTTGACCCGCCGGCGCAGGCCGACCAGGAATGCCAGGTCGTCCTGCACGGGTTTCGCCGTCTTCATCCTGCCGTCGGCCTCCCCAAGCAGCCTCTTCATCAGGCCCTTCGCATCGATCACGCTTAACTCGTGCGTGCCCGCGTGGCTGATGCAAATCGATTTGCCGTCGGCCGTAAAGGTTATGCCCCACGGATTGGCCGCACCCAGTTCCACGTCGTCCAACAGTACCGCATCGACAAGCCGCTTCTCGGCGACGTCGATCACGCGCATCGCGCTGGTGTTCAACCACCCCCCCGCGACGTGCGTGGCCGGCAGATGATAGCGGCCCATAACATGAACAGCGAAGACGGTCTTGCCGTCGGGCGAAACGCAGAGGCCTCGCACCGCCGTGCTTCCGTTGGGCAAGCGGATCGACGTCGCCTCGTTGCTAGCGGTGTCGATCGCGGTCACCACCGCGGACGTGTCAAAGGTGTCTGCCCGGCCGGGCGGCAGCAGGTTGGCCACAAACAGCGTCGCGCCATCGGGCGTGATGGCCGCGGCGACCGGTTCGCGGCTGGTTGCCACGCGGGCGGTTTCCTGGTGCTTTACCAGGTCGATCACCGCGACCTCGTTGTCGAACCGGTTGCAGACGTAAAGCGTTTTGCCGTCTGGGGAAATCGCGGGTCCCATGGCGGTGTGACCCGTCGGAATCGAAGCAATTTCTTTGCCCGACGCCACGTCCAGCACCACGACCGTGCTGATCGGCGCCGCGCAGGTCACGTAGAGTTTCTTTCCGGCGGGGCCCAGGACTATGCCCGTCGGCGGCGCCGGCATTCTGATCG